>DAOWCW010000044.1 GCA_030639395.1 archaeon | reverse complement strand
TTCTTCTAGAAGCATTGCGTGATTTAGGGATAGGTGTTGTATTTTGCTGTGCATATCTGAGAATGCGTCGTTTAGCATTAGCATGTCTTTTTTTACATATCCAAAACTTGCGGAAACATTTTTTTCAATTTGTCTCGTTGCTTTTTCCATGATTTTCCATGACTTTCAAGTTTATAAAGTTTTGTAGAGGTGTAACTTTGGAATTACGACAGACTATTGGATTTTTATTGCAAATCTTTAAAACGCAATTCTTCGTTTATATATTATGAAGCAAAAATATGAGTTGCTTGCACCGGTTGGGGATTTTCGGAATTTGAGGGCGGCAGTGGGAGCTGGGGCTGATGCGGTTTACTTTGGGATTCGTGGTTTTAATATGAGGGATAGTGCTAGAAATTTTGAGCTGAGGGATCTAGATAGAATGAGGAAAGTTTGTGATTCTTCTGGGAGGAAAATTAAGATGTATTTGACTTTGAATGTTGTGGTTTATGATAGGGAGTTGAAGCGAGTTGGTGAGATTTTGAGTAAGGTGAAGGGAAAGGTTGATGCGGTGATTTGTTGGGATTTGGCTGTGATTGGACTTTGTAAAAAGTATGGTATACCGTTTCATATTTCTACTCAAGCTTCGATTTCTAATGTGGAGGCCGCTAAGTTTTATAAGAGGTTAGGTGCTGAGAGAGTTGTTTTGGCTAGGGAGTTGTCGTTGAAGCAGATAAGGAAAATTTCTAAAGTAATTGATGTAGAGTGTTTTTGTCATGGTGCTATGTGTGTTGCTGTTTCGGGTCGGTGTTTTATGTCTGAGCATACTTCTGGATTGTCGGCAAATCGGGGAAAGTGCGCGCAACCATGTCGTCGAGCTTGGCATATAAAGGATGATTCTGGGCATGAGTTGAAGTTGGAAAATTCTAGGGTGATGTCGGCGAAGGACTTGTGTGCGTTGCCTTTTGTTGATAAAATGAAGAGGGCGGGTATTGTTAGTTTTAAGATTGAGGGAAGAAACCGTGGTCCTGAATATGTGTCTGTTGTTGTTTCGGAATATCGGAAGGCTTTGGATGGTGATTTTTCTAGGGACGAGATTGTCGCTGGAATTGAGAATTTAAAGAAGGTATACCATCGGGGTTTTAGTTCGGGTTTTTATTTTGGGACACCCACTGGAGATGATTTTTCGTTTAGTGAGCATGGGGAGCAGGAAGAGAGGAAGGAGTTTGTGGGACGGGTGTATAAATTTTGGAGGAAGGTTGGTGTTTGTTCGGTTTTGATGAATACTGGAAAGTTGAAGGTTGGGGATGATGTTTATTTGATTTCGGATAAGATTGGAATTAAGAAGACAAGGGTTAAGAGTATTGAGTTGAAGGGGAAAAGGGTTAGTGTGGTGAAGAAGGGAGATGATGTCGGGGTTGATTTTGGCGAGAGGGTTGGGAGTGGGACCGAGATTTATGTGATTAGGAAGAAGTAGTTGTTATTTTTTAGGGGTGACTATAGAAAGTTTTATAAGCTGTTTTGGTTGGATTGTTTTATGAGTAAAGGTAAGGTGTTTGTTAGGGAAGAGAAGGAGTATAATAATAGGGTTGCTGAGTTTAGAGCGGGTTGTGGTTTTTCTGTTGAGGAGCTTGCTGTGTTGTGTGGGTGTAATTCTAGTGATATTGTTAGTTTGCAAAAAAAGGGGGCGTCTTGGTTTTATAAGACTTCTAATAAGAGAGATGGGGTTTCTTATGATGCTGGTGATGTTAAGCCGTATGTCGATATTATGGTGTCTCTTTTTGATACTACAATTCCTGAGTTGTTTTGTTTGTCTGGTGAGGTTGATAGGAGAATTGAAGTTGATTCTGTTGATGGAGTGAATGAAGAGTGGGGTGAGTTTTATGAGTCTGAGCGTAAAATGGTTTTTGAGAAATTGTTTGGAGTTATATATGATAGGTTGGGCAAGAGGAAGGGGGATGTTTTTTTGAAGCGTTATTTTGAGGATAGGACGCTTGAGGATATAAGTAGGGACCATGGTTGTAGTAGGGAGAATGTTAGTCAGAGCTGTAGGGGCTCATTGGATAAAATTAAGTTTAGGATGGGGTTGGAAGAGCTTGGTGGATTAAGGGAAGATTTAATGAAATATTGGGTTTAGTAAGAATTAAAAAGGTTTGATGCTTTGGTCTTGTATGGAAGTTACGAAATCTAAGTTGGTGATTTTTAGCGTGGCTGTTGCTTTTGTTTCGGTTTTCTTTTTTGCTTATGCAGTTCAGGCTGTTTATCCGGCTCCGCAGTATGAGGATTTTTGTGATGATAAAATAGCGGTTAGGATTGATTTGAATAGTGAGGCTGCTTGTGTTGAGGGTGGAGGCAGGTGGACTGATTATGAAAGGGATTCTTTGAATATGGATATTTCTGGATGGTGTGATGGGGATTTTGAATGTCGTGACGATTACGAGGAGGCTATGGAACCTTATGAAAGGAATGTGTTTTTTGCTAATTTGATTATTGGGATTGTTGTTTTTGTTGTTGCATTTTTCTTGGGGCTTGAGGCTGTTTCGAGTGGTTTGATGGGTGGGGCTGTGATGTTGATTATTTATGGGTCGATGAGATATTGGGGCGAGTTGTCGGATGTTTGGCGGACTTTGATGCTTGGTATTGCGTTGAGTATTTTGATTTGGTTGGGATACAGGAAATTGAGGGATTAAAATGTTGGAAGAATATATTGCGAATGCGTATTTGAGAGCTGGGGTTGTTTTTTTAGTTGTTTTTTTAGCGGTGAGGATTTTGATGTTTGTTTTGACGAAAGTTATACCTGTTTTGACGAGTAAGACAAAGAATAATTTGGATGATGAGATTTTAAGAAAGGCTTCGATGCCGTTGACTTTGCTTGCGTTTTTGGCTGGGATGAGGTTTGCTTTGGGTGAGATTGGTTTGAAAGAGGGGTTGAGTGGAACTATAGACGGTGTTATTTTGACTTTTATAATCGTGATTGGGTCTGTTTTGGTTTATTATGTTTTTGATATTTTGATTACGATTGGATATCGGGATTTTGAGACTAAAGTTCGGGGAAAGGTGAATGAGAGTTTGTTGCAGTTTTTTCATAGTATGTTTATTATTATTGTTGCTGTTAGTGCGTTCTTGATTATTCTTGCTAGTTGGGGTGTTGAAATTGGTCCGCTTTTGGCTGGGCTTGGGGTTGCTGGTATTGCGATTGCCTTTGCGCTTCAGTCGACTTTGAGTAATATATTTGGAGGTATTTCTATGTTGCTTGATAGGTCTATTAATGTCGGAGATGTGGTTGAGTTGGATGATGGGACGAAGGGTCATATTTTGAAAATTAATTTGAGGAGCACTAAAGTTAAGACGTTTAATAATAAGTTGATGATTGTTCCGAATGGTAAGTTGAGTGAGGGTAATATTAAGAACGTTGCTTTGCCTGGACCTGAGACTCGGGTTGTTGTTCCTTTTGGGGTTGCTTATGGGAGTGATGTTGAGAAGGTTAAAAAGTTGGTTTTAAAAGAGATCAAGAAAATTAGGGGGCTTTCTAGTAAGGGGGGCTCTCCTGTTGTTAGGTTTTTGGAGATGGCGGATTCGAGTTTAAATTTTAAGGCGTATTTTTATATTGAGTCTTTTGAGAATCTTATTGATGCTTTGGATGATGCGAATTGTAGGATTTATAATGCTTTGAATAAGGCTGGGTTTGAGATTCCGTTTCCGCAGATGGATGTTAATTTGAAACGTTAGTTTAAGTTGATGTAGGAAAGCTGTGCTTGATTAAGAAGATAGTTTTTTGTGGATTAGAATTGCTATAGTTAGGATTATCGTTCCTGTGGCTAGTCCGCCTATTATGTCTATAGGGTAGTGAGCTTGGAGATGAAGTCTTGAGAGGGCGATTATTAGGATTAGGATGATTGATGTTATGATTGCTGGGATTTTCCCCCAGTTGGATACTCTTTGTTGCCTTGATCCAACGGGGCGAGGTTTGGATGTTGCGAATATGTAGGTTAAAAGTCCGAAGAAGACGACTGCGAATGTTGTGTGGCCGGAGGGGAAGGAATATCCGGTTTCTTGGATTAGGTTTGAGATTGGCCTTGGGGCTTGGACGATAGTTTTTAGTAATTTGATTATGAGTCCTGTTGCTATGGAGGTTGTGAAGAGGAGGATGGCGGAGTGCTTACGTGCTAGGTTGTCGGTATATAGGTAGAGAAGGGCTGAGATTATGATTGCTAGGGCTAGGAGGACGAGAGGTTCTGTTGTTATGGCGATGAGTTTTGAGAGTGTTGTTATCATGTTAAGTGTAGCGGTAGAATATTAATAAACCTTTGTCGTCGCAGATGTGCGCTTCGCGAGGTGACAGGTGACAGGTTACAGGTATCAGGCAAGACATGTTTTTGTGCTCTTGGTTCGCACGACTTATTTGGTTTTTGCTAGTATCTATAGAATAAAAGTAGCCCATCTTCATCATAAATGTATATACTATCTCCTCCAGTGTTCCAGATGTGGGAGAAGGTTTTTGTGTATTCGGAATTTGGTTTTATTGTTGCTTTGTAGATGTGGGTTGCGTCGTCTTTGTAGGTGATGTCTAGGGTTTTGTCGCATGTGTTTTGGAGAGTTAGGGATTCTGGTTCGTCGGTTTTGAAATTTGTGATTTGGATGCAGTGAGAGTTTGGGGATTTTTCCCATATTCCTAATTGATTGAGTCTTGCGTATTCTTCTGCTTGTTTTAGTTCGTTGTAGTGAGGGTCTTTGTCGTAGTAGTATAGGGTTGCTAGTCCGCTTGAGAGGATTTGTGCGTTGATATTTTGGCTGTTGAGGAATATGTAGGCGAGGGTTCTTGAATATTTGTCTGGGCCGTGGGATTCGATTTGAATTGTTTTGTTTTGGGTTTTTTGGATTAAGAAATTTTTTGCTTCTTGATATAGGGGTTGGTTTTTTTCTGGGGTGTTTATTCCGAGGAGCCGAAGGGTTTGATCGTTGTGTGTTTTTATGGTGTCGCCGTCTACGATTCGGGTGACTTGTGCGGTTTGGAGGGGAGATGTTGGGTCGGTGATTTGGTAGTAGAAGAATATTGATGTGAGGAAGAGAATTGTTGTTATGATGTGTTTTATGTTCATTGATTTTTATAACTTATTGGCACTGGTCTTATTTTAGAAATATCTTCTTGCGTTAAAAGGCTTTTGTATTCAAAGTCTAGTCCAGTAATTTCCCATATTTTAAAATCTAAACGAGAAGCCACTAAATATACTAAGGAATCTGCATTTACTTCTACCGAAATTCCTAGCATATTTGGAATTTCGCTTGATGTTAATTCGATATTGGATAATTTATATTTTAATGATGCTTTCTTTAAAGCATTTAATGTAAACTCTTGTGTTTCCTCGTCGGATACACCCAATCTTAAATCATATACTGTTAGTAATATTTTTGCTTTTTTGCTATTTTCGATAAACCTAAATAGTTTTTCTATGTGTGGGGTCATACCGTTAAGGCAAATATTTTCTTCATCTAGATAATCTAATAATATTGTTGAGGTTAAATTATTTTCATCTTTTAAGATGGCAAGGGTATATCCGGAACTAAAAGCTGATTGTAGTCCATAAGGCTCAACTTCTATAATTTCTACTATTTCAAATGTAGTGTTAGATGGTACATAACTCACATTTGGGAAATTATTTTTGAAAAGATGCGGGCTCATAATTTCCTCTATACAATAGAGGTCTTGATTTATTTCGAGTGAGCGTTTCGTTCCGCCACAACCTGTACAATCCCTACTATAAGCTAAGGGAAGATTAAAATTTAATGTTCTTCCTATATCTGGACTATTTTTTACAATATTTTCATGTTGCCCCCCTATTGATTTAATGAAAATAGAGAAAATTATTTGTGCAATTATTATTAAAATAAAAATGATTCCTAATATTATAATGCAATTTTTTATTATTTTCTTTTTGTTTTTAAACATTTTTTATAATTTGCATAAATATTAATCTTTATAAAAGTATTTTTTGTCTGAGATTGTATATTTATCTATAATTTTAGTTTCAATTTTTTGTAAGTAGTAAGGTTTAAAAGTGTAATTTTTATCTTTAGGTTATGACGACTGTACGGATCAAATTGCAGAGTGTAGAGATTGATAAATTGAATGAAGTTATTGATCGGATAAAGACGATTGCTAGTGGAGCTGGGATTCCGATTTCTGGACCGATTCCTTTGCCGACTAAGAGATTGAAGGTTACAACTAGGAAGTCTCCTTGTGGTGATGGGACTGCTACTTTTGATAGGTATGAGATGAGGATTCATAAGAGGATAATTGATTTGCCGGCTAATGATAGGATTTTGCATAATATTATGAGGATTTCGATACCTCGAACTGTTAAGATTAAAATCGAAATGATAGATTAGGGCTCTTTTTAGAAAAAAGACACCTGGGAGAAAAACTTTTTTAGCTGTAATTAAAACCCAATTTTCTATGGAAAATCAATTTTTAACTACAGTATTTAATGTAAATTAAAATTCCTTAACGCTTCCGTCCTCTCCCTTCGGGCCGGACAACCTGAAGCTAAAATTTTAATTTACGGACTTGGTAGTTTTTGTTATCTTATTGAAATTGTTAGTTAATCTTAAAAACAGGGTTGGTTTTCTAGAATAAAGCCTGTATCGCATAATGGTATTGCACCGGACTAGAAACCCGGGCCCTTGGGCATCCCCGTTCGATTCGGGGTACAGGCGTAAGCCCCTCATGAACGGGCCCCGTTGCCAAGGCATAACCTTCGCTTCGCTTGCCCACGATT
>DAOWCW010000004.1 GCA_030639395.1 archaeon | reverse complement strand
ATTAAGAGCAATCTTTTTAGTATGTAGAAAAATTCTTTTGAAGTTAGTCCGTTTGGCTCTGGGTAGTTGACTGCTGGAGCGAAGGCTGGGTCTAGTGTGTCTATGTCGATTGAGATGTAGAGGTCGTGTTGGTTGGCTTTTTCTGTGATATAGTCTGTTGTGGCTTGTAGATTGTAGATTGTTTCGAATATTTTTATGTTGTGCTTTGCTAGAAATTTTTTTTCTTCTGATTCTATTTTTCTTGTGCCGATTAAGATTATTTTTTCTGATGGGAATCCGTTTTCTATTATTGCTCGGAGGAATTCTTCGTGTGTTGGTTCTTGTTGAGGTGACATGCAGTCTGCGTGTGCATCGAAGATTATAAGAAATGGATTTTTGTTTTTTTCTTGGAATGCCTTGAAGATTGGGTATGTTATGGAATGGTCGCCACCCAAAAAAACTGAAAGTTTTTTTGGAGGTCGCTTCGCTTGTGGGTAATGGGTCGCTTCGCTTGTGGGTCGCTTCGCTTGTGGGAGGGCGATTTGGTCGCCCGATTTGGCGAAGATTTCTTTTGCTTTTTCGTAAAGTATTTTTTCGGATTCTTGGATGTTGTTGTTGTCTACTTGAATGTGTTGGATTGGGATTTGTGTGAATTGCTTTATTGTTTTTGGAGTTTGTTCTGGACCTTTTAGCCCTAGTGCGTTGATTCGGTTTGTTGAGTAGATTTTCATTTTGTTATTTTGGTTTCTAGTTTTTTATATCCGAAAAAATCGGTTGTATAATTATAGGCACCTGCGTTTATGAATGTTATTTCGTCGTCAACTTTTGGATTTTTCAGTTTTACTTTGTATCGAAAGATATCATCTCGGGTTGGCGAGTTTCCCTTTAGCAGGAAATAGTTTCCTTCCTGTTCCTCTGGAACTTCTTGTTCTACTAGCATTTTGGTTTCGGTTAGGATGTTGTCGAGGGCACAGTTGTAAATTGTTGTGTTTAGGATTATGTTGTGTTCTTGGATTTGGATGATGTTTGTGTGGAGTCGAATTGGTGGGGCTGCGATGAATCTTCCGGGTTCAATTATTGTTTGGATACTGTGTGTGTCTAGAAATTTTTTTGCGTTTTTTAATTTTTGTAGAATGTAGGGAAGCGTTGAGTTTGTGTAGGATTTGTATCTGACTGGGAGTCCGCCTCCTAAGTTCAGGATTGAGATTATTTTTAGGGTTTCTTTTGTTAGGGAATCTTTTAGCTCTTCGACTATTTCCCATTCTGAAGTATTTTGGGATTTCCTATGGATGTGGATTCCTAATTTTTTTATGTTTGGATTATTTTTTAAATCTTGGATTAATTCATTTACTTTTTTAGAGGGCATTCCATATACGAAATATTTTCCTGTTCCGATTCTGTGTTCTTGAAATTTCATTCTTAGTGATATATTTATTTTTATTTTGGTTTGTTTTGAGGCTTGTAGAATTTTTTCTAGATCGATTTCGTTGTCGATTACAAAAGTTGTGACTCCTCGATTTATTATTTTAATTAATTCTTTTGTTGTTTCTGCTTGGGTGAAGAACGATATTTTAGACTTGTCTTTTATCATAGATATTTCCTCTTTTGCGTGGATGGAAAAATGTACGGTTGTCGGATTGCCTTGGGAAGCGTTGAAGTCTTGGAGGATGTCCCCTATTTGTCGGTTTGTTTTGTAAGAGTAGGAGACTTTTAGGTTTAGGTCGGTTAGGATTTTTAGTTGGCTTAGGAGTGCGGATTTTGAGAGAGTGAAGTGGGGGGCTTTTGGTCGATGATTGGATTTATTACATTTTGTGGAGTGCAATTTGTTTGGAAATGTTAGATTGTTCATTGTTCTATTTCCTCCAGATAGTCACTTATTTGTTGCCCTAAAGTTTCAGTTTTAGGATTAAAGAAATCTAAATGAAAACCTGTATATTCTTTGATATAAAATTTTCCCTTTTTAAATTTAAAGTCTGGTATTGTTTCTTCATTAATTTTTAGAGTTGCAATTGAATTTCTATTGGTGCGCATGGCTAACCATTTTAGAGATTTAATATATGTCCAATTGCCAGAATATTCTTTTTCCCAGACGCTTAAGCAAGTGCCGCTAATTATATCTCCATTATTTAAGAGTTCTAAGTCGGTTATTTCTTCAAGAGTCTGAATTTTATTTTCCATTTTCTAATAATCCTTCTTTGTTCATTTTATCTAAAGCTGATGTTATCATTAGTGGAAATGTTATGCAAACGTCTCCGTTTACTGTTGCTGCTTGTCCGTCGTCTTTGATTTTGCCCCATGATTTTGCTTCTTGTGTGGTTGCTCCTGACATTGAACCAGAGGAAGCGTGGGAAGTTGTCATGTAGATTGCGTAATCTAGACCTCCTGACAATAGGGAAGCGAATACTGCGTAGTGTTTTGAGATTGAGCCACCCAGTGATATTAGTCCTTTTTTTTCGTCGAAAGAGATGTCGGTGGTTATTCTTTCCATGTCTTTGATTGTGTCTATCATGAAGTCTGGGTTTTTTTGTTGGAACATGTAGAGTTGGAAGCCGAATGAGGAGTCTGCGATTCCTGGGCAGTAGATTGGAATGTTGTTTTTCGCGGCTTGATGGAGGATTGAGTTTTTGTCTTTGATTAGTATACCTATTTCATAAAGTAGTTCTGAAGATGAAAGTCTTTTTTTCTTTTGGTATACTTTGTTTAGGTATTCGGTCATTTTGTCTTCAAATTTCATATAGGCTTCAGTCTGTATTACTAAATTGCCGATTCTATTTTCTCCTTTTTCATGTAGCGCTGTATCGTCTGCGTGAAAAGATGATACTTCGAAAGAGGCACCTAGGGATTTCATAATATCTTCTTCGATTGAGCCGGATGTTGTGACTAAGATGTTTGGTACTTTAAGGGAGCAGAGTTGCGCAAAAAGACCGCGAAGACCTGAGGTTACCATATTCGAGGTGAAAGTTAAAAAGATTTTTGCGTTTTCTCGTTTCATTTTCAGAAAAACTTTTTGGGCTTCATTTAGTTCGATTGCTTGGTATCCGAGATTTCCAAATGCGTCGACCATTTCTTCGGTGGTCATGTTTGGTTTGTATAGAAAGTCTTTTACTTTTTTCATTTTAATATTAGAGAATTTTAGAGTTGTGACTAGGGATACTAGTAGTTTGTGATTGGGATTGCTAGACTCATGTTGATTGGGAGTGTTTTGGGTTTTTAAGATTTTGGGAGTCTTAAAAACCAAGGTTTTTACCCAGTAGGTATCTCTGGTGAGATGAGATTTTGGGATGGCTAGTTATTTAGTCGATAGCTTTTAGTTTCTTTATAGGGCTTGATTCAGCCACTTTCCATAATATCTCAAAATACTTTTTCTGTGTCTCTGCGTTGTGCTTGTTGGTTATAATAATTATAGTTAACGGTTCCCATATCACTGTACAAGTTCTATCTCCATATATTATTGTTGAAGTTGGAGAAAAATATTTCTCATCTATATATCTATAATTTCCATGTTGATATACTGTGTCGGCATTTTTTGATGTAAGAATTCTTGCCTTGATTCCTATTTTCTTTTCTTTTCTGAAATGTTGTTTTATTAGAATTGAAAAATTCTTTTCCCAAATTGATTCATCAACACCAAGTGCGGCATAATTTTCTCCGACTTTAATTAAATCATTAAAGAGTGTTTTGATCCCTTCTTTCCCCTTGTAGACTTCGACTTTAATTTTTTCATCTGATTTATTCTGAATTTTTTTGAATTCGGGGAGAAAATCTTTAATTAAAGATTCTTTTTCTTCGATATATTGTACTAATTTTTCTGGGTCAACAGCTGTGAATTTTTTTACATTATTTTGGATAATAAAATTGACGAGACCTTTATTGATTAATTTTTCCAGATAATCATAGATATTAGGTCTGTGTAGCTTTACGATATCTTTGATTTCGTTAACTGATGAAGTTCCTGTTTTTAGGAGCGCTAAATAAATTTTTGATTCTCCCATGCTAAACCCTAATTTAATAAGTATATTTTGTAGTTCCATATTGTCTATTAATAGACAACTTATCTTTAAGTATCTTATGTTTTGTTTATATTTATGATAAAATTGACAGAAAAGATAGCCAATACTTGGAAGAAACATGAGGGTAAAATTATATTGACAGGTTTAGCGGCAACATTTTCAATGTTTGTAGCAATTGGTGAATCGCAAAAGATTGGTTCATATAGGCCCGAGGAGTTGAGTCTTGGGTATACAAGTTATGTAGCTTATGATAGAGGGAATGAAATTTGGCTATATCTTCCTGCTATTAAGGGAATGATTAGTGGGCCCATCGTAGATCGTGGGAAAGATGGCTCTATAGATTATGTGGGAAGTTTAAAATATCCCAGGGTGCCTATTGGTGTTAATTTGCTGAACTGTGTGTCTTCTGAAAAAAAGGAAAGTTATCAGAATATTTATAGCAGTGTTATGGAAAAAATTCGAAGGTCTAATGAATAATTAGTTTTTTATCAGTTTTTTGATATTTTTTTTGAAGGTTTCGAAATCTGTTATTGGAACCATTGCGCCCGTTGCTTCTTCGTGTCCTCCACCTGTTGCTCCAAGTATACCTTCTGTCGCGGCTTTTGTAATCTTTAGTGCATTTTTTCCTCGGATTGAGATGTTGGCTTTTTCTGGACGGAGGAATGCGACTATTATGAGTTTGTCTTTGTGGTTGAAAGCTAGGCGGTTTGAGATTTCGGAGCTCATTGAGGTGTTGCCAGAGTAGGTGAAGAATACAAGGGATGTCCTCTGCGGACATGACTCTGGTGAGCCCGATTTTTTGTTTATTTGTGATTCTGCTTTTTGTATTTGTTTTTGGAAGAATTCTTCTAGTTGATTGGAGCGTTTATGGAATTGTTTTGTTGAGGGGTTCTCTTCTAGGATGTCGTATGGGGTTGTCGCTTTGGCGAGGTATCTGATTAGGTGGAGAATGTTTGTTGTTGTGTCCATTAGTCCGAAGTTTAGTTTTCTTGCAATTTTGCCGAGTGTTGTTGTTTGGAGTGCAGTGAATGCGTCGATGTTTGGAGGAAGGAGGTCTGGGTTTTCTTCTGAGAATTTTTTTGCGAAGCTTGGCATGTAGACGTCTCCGATACATCCTATTGTTGCGAGCCAAATGTCTTGGGGTCGGTTGAATATTTTTTGTGCGATGTAGGAGACCGGCTCTGCCAGTAGGTCGCTTCGCTTGTAGGTCGCTTCGCTTGTAGGTCGCTTCGCTTGTAGGTCGCTTCGCTTGTAGGCTGTATTATAATAAGAGGTTTTGTTAATTGTTTCTTTTGGTGTTTTTGTTTCGTGGTGGTCGATCCAGAGTATTGGTATACCTTTTTCTTCTGCGTGACTTGCGAATTCTTTGCTTAGTTCGGCTTTATCTAGGATGATGATTGTGTCTGGATTTAGTTCGTCGACTTTTTTTGTATATTGTTCCTTTAGATCTGGGAAGGATTTTATTGCCACACCTTTTCCCCTATCTAGTGTTCGGCGTAGGATTAGAAATGAACAGAGTCCATCGACGTCGTTGTCATAGAAAAAGAGTGGGTTTTGTGATGCTTCTAGTTGTTGGCGGATTTGTTGAAGTTGGTTTTGTGTTAACATGTGATTTTTCCATTTATGATTTGTTCTCGGAGGTTTTTTATTTCTTCGTAAATGCTTGAGCTTCTGTTTTTTAATACTGGTTCTAAGGACGAGGGATCTAATTTTAGGATGTTGTCTAGGTTTTTGTTGAGTCTGATTATTTGGGATGTTTCTTTGGCTGAGATTGTTAAATGAGATAGGAATCTGTATCCTTTTGGAGAGATTGATTTTTCTGTAGATTTTTCTAGGATAAGTCTGGCTATTGATTCGGTGTCAAGTAGTCCGTCGAATGTTAGGTTGGATAGAAGGGTTTTTGCTCTTTTTAGGGGAAGGCTTGCGTAATCTCTTAATATTTCATTTTCGGATTTTTCTACACCTCTTAATATTTCTCTATATCGCATATGCATAATATTTCCTTCTTTTCCAAGCTCGGTGAAATTTCTTTTTATTGATTCGGATATTTTTAGAATCATTTCGGATCGCTGGATTGTTTTACATACGTCGCTAACTGAAACCAGTTCGGACATTTCTAAGATGTTTAGGTTTGTGAAATGTTCGATTAGGTTTTCTTTTTGTTTTTCTAGGATTTGGAGATTGGAAGTTATGTTTCGGATTAGTTCTTCGGTGGATTTTAGGTAGTATCGACTTGAACCGTGGTAGAGGGTTGTTTTTTTTCTTCTTTCGGAAACTGCGATTACGAAGGTATGGGCTTGTCTCGCTGTTCTTTCGGCTGCTTTGTGTCTTGTTCCGGTTTCGATTGAACGGATACTTGTTTCGGGATTCATGATAACGTTTGCGTGGAGAATTCTTTTTAGGTCATTTGATAGAATGATTGCTCCATCCATTTTGCAGAGTTCGAAGAGTTTTTGGGATGTGAATGGGGCGTTGATTCGGAAGCCGCCTTCGAAGATGTTTTGATTTTGGAGGGCTTGGGAATCGAATACGATCATTGCACCTAGGTCGGATCTTAGGATGTCGTCTATTACTGTTCTGAGGGAAGTTCCTGGTGATACTAATTTTAGAAAATCTAAGAATGTTTTTTCTTTTTCGGTTGACATAGGGTTAAAAAGTGGGGGTAGTATTTATAGTTTATGCGAGATTTTTTAAATTTGAGTTTATTGTTAGAATTATGAAATGTATTATTGGGATTGAGTCGACTGCTCATACACGAGAAGTTTTGCTTCTCGAGGTATCAGGTATCAGGTATCAGGTATCAGGTGTTTGTTGCGCGGTTTTTCCGCGCGTGATGGGGAGTGGTTTTGCGAGGTGCTTGACATGAATGTTATTATTGGGATTGAGTCGACTGCTCATACTTTTGGGGTTGGAGTTTTAGATATGAAGGGAAATATTTTATCTAATGTTAAAGATTCTTATATGACCAAAGAAGGTGGGATGATTCCTATGGATGTTCGGGTGCATCATGCTGAAGTTGGTGGTGAGGTTTTTAAGAAGGCGTTGAAGGAAGCTGGGATATATCTTGTTAATGCGGACAAGGAAGGCAGTAAGGTTGGCAATGTCGAGGCTGTGGCTTTTTCTAACGCTCCTGGTTTGGCTCCTTGTTTGCTAGAGGGGATGGATTTTTCCAAGAAGTTAGCGAAGAGGTTGGGTGTTGAGTTGGTTGGGGTTAATCATTGTGTTGCACATTTGGTTATTGGAGAGAGTGTTGGGGCGCGGGATCCGGTGATGCTTTATGCTTCGGGTGCAAATACTCAGGTTGTTGCGTTTGAAGGAGGACGTTTTAGAATTTTCGGAGAGACGTTGGATTTGGGAGTAGGAAATTTCATCGACAGTATTGGCAGGAGCATGGGTCTTGGGTTTCCTGCTGGTCCGAAAATCGAAAAATTAGCACAAGAATATAAAGACAAAGAGAATCTGCTGGAGTTGCCTTATTCTGTTAAGGGGATGGATGTTTCTTTTTCTGGGATGCAGACTAAGATTCGGAATTTGTTGGAGCGGGGTGAGGATAAGGGCAAACTAGCTTATGCTATGCAGGAGAGTGTTTTTGCGATGTTGGTAGAGGTTGCGGAGAGGGCTTTGGCTCATACGGGGAAGAAGGAGTTGTTGATTGGGGGTGGGGTTGGTTGTAACTCTAGGTTGCAGGAGATGTGTCGGAAAATGTGTGAAGAGAGGGGTGTTAGGTTTTTTTGTCCTGATAAAAGTTTATTGGTTGACAATGGAGCGATGATTGGATATTTGGGCTTGAAGATGTGGCGCGGAGCGCAGTCGGCAGTGACTAGAGATTATGATAGTGTTGATATTTTTCCTAGAGAGAGGACGGATGATGTCGAGGTTAGTTGGAAGTAGATAGTTGAGAGTATATTTATTTATAAGATTGCGATGTGGTGATATTTTATGGATGTCTTGCGGAACGGTTTTGATGGGTTGTATAATCTGATTAAGCCTGCTGTTTTTAAGGTGACTAGAAAAAATGCGAAAGTTGCACATCGGTTATTTGTGAATTCGCTTAAGGGATTGAGAATCTGTGGGTTGTCTGATTTGGTTTTAGATAATACTGCAAATTATATTAATCCTGGTTATATTATTTCTAATGCGGCTGGGCTTGTTAAGAATGCTGAGATTGATCCTAGGGATATGAGGTTGTTGGGTTTTGATAGGGTTGTGGTTGGTACGGTGACTGGTGATTATTGGAAGGGAAATTCAGGACAGACAATATGGAGATTTCCTAAGGGTAGGTCATTGGTTAATTGCGAGGGTTTTCCTGGGGTTGGGGCGGAGGAGGTTGCCTTGCGACTTTATAAGTATGGGAATCATGAGGTTCCGTTGACTGTAAATTTGATGTCAACTCCTGGGAAAAATGGGGATGCTGTTTTGTATGATTTAGAGAAGACGGTTTTGGCTGTGAGAGATGTTTCTTATGTTGATCGTTTTGAGTTGAATCCTTCGTGTTCGAATACTAAGAATAAATGTGGTTCTCTTGATGCTAGGGTAGAGAATAATGCCAGATTAGGTGATATGATTAGGGTTGTTAGGGATACTATTCATTCTTGGCAGAAATTGTATGTGAAGATTTCTCCTGATTTTAGTAATATAGAGTATGATAATATTATTGAGGTTGGAGAAGGGCATGGTGTGAATGGCTATACTACTACAAATGCTACTACGAAACATGATCCTAAATATATTACTGAAAAATTGGAAGAGGGTGCTGGCAGTGGTGACGCTGTTTGGGATGCTTCAGTTAGGACGCAGAAGTATTTTGCTGATAGAGTTGGTGGAGGTGTGGAGTTGACAGCTTGTGGTGGGATTATTTCTGTTGAGAGAATGAGGGAAAGGTGTGTAATTGGTAATTGTAATGAGGTTCAGCTTTTTGTGCCTTTGGTTTTTGAGGGGCCTGGTTTGTTGAGGAAGCTGAGGGTTGGGCGGTAGTTTTATAAACTGAAATTTGAATTAAATTATACCAATGAACAAGTAAGGCTTGTGAGGAGGAATTCTCGATTGGAACTAAACAGGAAACGAAAATGGTATCGATATATGATGTTGTAGAGAAGGCGGCTAAAACCGGAAAGGTTGACAAGGGTGTTAATGAAGTGACTAAGGCAGTTGAGCGAGGAATCGCTAAGCTTGTTGTTGTTGCATCTGACATTGACCCGAAGGAATTAACGCAGCACTTACCTATTCTTGCTAAGGAGAAGGGTATTAAGTTTGTCGAGGCTGATTCGCGAGAGAAATTAGGAATCTCGGTTGGAATCAATAGGCCTACGGCGGCAGTGGCTGTGTTAGAAGAAGGCGAAGCTGTGCTTGAATCTCTCGAGTAGATTAGGTATTCGATGAATGAATCGAATGTTACGTTCTTTTTGAGCGTTTAGAAAATAACTATTAAAATAATATGGCAAAAATAGAAAAAAAGGATAGTAAGGAAAAGAAAAAGATAGCTGGGTCTAAGGGTTCGGAGAAGTTGACTGAAGAGGGTGCGGTTCCAGCTATTGTTGAAGCTTGTGTTGCTCGAGGTGGGACAAGAGGAGAGGTTACTCAAGTTAGTTGTAAGATTTTGCAGGGTAAGAATAGGGGGAAGTCGATGAGGCGTAATGTTCGAGGACCGGTTAAGCCGAGGGATATTTTAATGTTGAGGGAGACTGAGATTGAGGCTCGACGGATGGGAAAGAGACCACATAGGGGGAGTAAATAAAATGCAGAGCATTTTATTCGGTGGTTCGGTGGTTCGGTGGTTCGGGGTTTCGGAAGGACTTGGGCAACTAATGGGGGGGAATAGATAGGATGGGATTAAAATTGGTTATGGATGTGGCAGTGAAATCTATGGAAAAGGTGGGAGTAAGTAGGTTTAGATTAGAAGATGTTTCTGAGGATATTATTGTGAGAGAGTTACCTGAAGTTGTTGAAAAATATGAAGATAGTTATGATATTTATGTTGGCGAAGGTAGGATGAATAGTGGTTCTTCTGATATAGGGTATACAGTTATTATGAGAAAAATAGAAAGGAGTGAAGAATAAAATGCCAGTTTGTAGTTTTTGTAAAAATAATTATGAGTTTCCAAAGGGGACTACTGTTGTTCAGAAGGATAATTCGGTGAGGTATTTTTGTTCTTCTAAATGTCGAAAGAATATGGAGATGGGTCGGTTGAATAAGAAGGTTAAGTGGGTTCGAAAATCTGATGTTGTTAAGGCTGATAGGGCGAAGAAGGATGCAGCGTATAAGGCTCGGCAAGAGAGCTTGAAGTAATTTTTATTTTTAATGACAATTTCTTGGTAATTTTTTTTTCATGTACGCTTGCTACCCTCACTGATAATTATTTATTGGTTGGGGCACATCGACACATCAAAAATTTTTACGCTGCGAACTTGTCTGTTAAAAATGGAAATTGGTCGGGATAGATTTATTAATATGATATTGTTATTTTTGATATGGTGATGTTGTCGACTTTGGATTTTGTTTTGATTTTTGTTTATTTTGCGGTGTTGCTTTTGATTGGGTATTTTAGTTCGAGAAGGCAGGACGATGAGGATTATTTGATTGCTGGAAGAAATCTTGGGGTTTGGTCTACGATGGCTACAGTTAATGCAAGTAAGACTGGTGCTATATTGATGACTTTTGTTGCGTTGGTTTATCTTTGGGGATTTTCGGCGATTTGGTATTTTGTAGGAATGGTCATTGGGATACTGGCGTTTATTCCGTTTGCATTGAGATTGAAGGATAATTCTAAAGATAAGTTTTATACTCTTGCGGATTATTTTAAGTATAATTATGGAAAGAAGTCTGCTATTTTTGCTTCCCTGCTTTCTATTTTTATGATGTTTGGGTTTTTGGTGATTAATCTTATTGCTGGGACTAAATTATTTGTATTTTTTAGTGGATGGTCTTTTTGGTTATGTGCGACTATTATGATGTTTATCGTCTTATCTTATCTTTTGATGGGTGGGTTTAAGGCGGTTGTTAAAACTGATGTTTTGCAGTATATTGCAATTGCCTTTATTCTTGTAGTGTTGGCATTGCTTTCATTTAGTGGTTCTTTTGTCCCGTCTTCTGAGTGGAATTTGTTTAGCGCTGATACTGGGACTCTTGCTGGTTTTCTTTTGGCTGGTTTCTTGTTTCCTTTTGCTATGCCTGAATTGTGGCAGAGGGTTTATTCTTCTAGGAGTAAAACGGTTTTGAAAAAGGGACTGTTGTTGTCTTCGTTTGTTTATGCTATTTTTGCTTTTCTTTTGGCTTTGATTGCATTGACTGTTAAGGTGAAGTTTCCTGGGGTTGATCCCGATTTGGCTTTGATATATGGATTTGCTAATTTGTTGCCTACTGGGTTGTTGGGTTTGTCCGTGGTTTTGTTGTTCGCTGCTGTAATGAGTTCCTTGGATACTTATATTTTTACAGGGGCTTCTGCTATTGTTCATGATTTTTTTGATTGGGATAAGAAAAAAACAGTTCGAAATATTAGGAAGGTGATTTTTGCTCTTGCTGTTATTGGGACTATCGTTTCTGTTTTGATTCAGAGTTTGATAATTGGTTCGTATCTTTTTGTGGCTATGTTGGTGGTTTTGGCTGTTCCAGTTATTGCGACTTGGATTAATAGGAGTATTAAGCAGAGGACATTGCTTTGGGGTTTTTCTCTTGGAGTCTTGGGTTTTGTGTCGTTTTTAATTATGAATATTTCAGAAGTTACTCCGATGATTGTTGTTGTTGCGATTGCTTCTACTTTGGTTGGATTGGGGATCGGTGGGGTTGTTTCTTTGTTTAAGAAGTGATTGATTTAGTTTGTGTTTTGATGTATTTTATTTGTATTTTTTGATTTGTCGTCGAGGATTTCTATTTTTGCTACCTAAATGTTTATAAAGAAAGATTGTTTTTTTGTGCCATTAAGAGGAATTTATTATGAGTGGTAAAAATTATTCGGCACAGGACATTAAGGTTTTGGAAGGGCTTGAGGCGGTTCGAAAGAGACCTGGGATGTATATTGGATCTACTGATAGGTATGGGTTGCATCATTGTGTTTATGAGGTTGTAGATAATTCGGTTGATGAGCATATGGCGGGGATTGGCGAGGAAATTAGGATTACGATTAATAAGGATAATTCTGTTACAGTTGAAGATGATGGGAGAGGAATGCCGGTTGATTTGCATCCTGTTTATAAGAGGCCGGCGGTAGAGATTATTGTTACAAAGCTTCATGCTGGTGGGAAGTTTGATAATAAGACTTATGCGGTTTCTGGGGGGCTTCATGGTGTTGGTATTTCTGTTGTTGCGGCTTTGTCTAAGAACATGAAGGTTGAAGTTCGGAAGAATGGGAATATTTATGCACAGAGTTATGCGATTGGGGTTCCGGTGAATGATTTGAAGATTGTTGGAAGTTGTGGAAAGAATGAGCATGGGACGAAAGTTACGTTTATGCCAGATGATAAGATTTTTACGACGTTAGAGTTTGATTATAAAAGTTTGGCTACTAGATTTAGAGAGACTTGTTTTTTGAATGCGGGGCTTAAAATTAGTTTTAGTGATTTAAGGGGTGAGAAAATTAAGAGTGATTCTTTTTGTTATGAAGGTGGCTTGATTGAGTTTGTGAAATGGTTAAATAAGACTCGAAAGCCGATTCATCAGAAACCTATTTATTTTAAAAGGGAAGATCATGGTACAGTGGCCGAAGTTGCGATTCAGTATAGTGATTCTTATAATGAGAATATCCAGGGTTTTGTTAATACGATTAATACGATTGAAGGTGGGACGCATGTTGTTGGTTTGAAGACGGCTTTGACGAGGGTGATTAATGATTATGGGACAAAGAAAGGGACATTGAAGAAGGGGCAGAAGTTGACGGGGGATGATATTCGTGAGGGTGTTACGGCTGTTATTTCTGTGAAGATGCAGGATCCGCAGTTTGAGGGTCAGACGAAGACTAAGCTTGGGAATGGTGAGATTAAGGGTATTGTTGATTCTATGGCTAGTGCTGCTTTGACTGATTTTTTGGAAGAGAATCCTGTTGTTGGCAAGGCGATTTTGGGGAAGGCTACTGCTGCATTGAAAGCTAGGGAGGCTGCAAAGAGGGCGAAGGATTTGATTCGTCGAAAGAATTCTTTGAGTGTTGGGAGTGGGTTGCCTGGGAAGTTGGCTGATTGTTCAAGTAGGAAGAAAGAGAATACGGAGCTTTATATTGTTGAGGGAGATTCTGCGGGTGGTACTGCTAAGGGTGGGAGGGATCGAGAGACTCAGGCGATTTTGCCTTTGCGTGGTAAGATTTTGAATGTTGAAAAGTCGAGTCCATCGCGGGCGTTGTCTAGTGAGATGATTTCGAATATGATTACGGCGATTGGAACTAGTGTTGGGGATTCTTTTGATATTTCGAAATTAAGGTATAATAAGATTATTATTATGACGGATGCGAATGTTGATGGACAGCATATTAAAGCGTTAATGTTGACTTTGTTTTTTCGGTATGTTCCGCAGTTGATTGAGGCTGGACATATTTTTGTTGCGGTTGCTCCGTTTTTTAAGATCAAGAAGGGGATGAAGGAGTATTATGTTTATAATAAGGAGGAGTTGGATGCGAAGGTGAAGGAGCTTGGTGGGAAGTTGGAGATTGGTAGGTTTAAGGGTTTGGGTGAGATGAATGATGAGCAGTTGTGGGATACTACGATGAATCCGAAGACTCGGCGGTTGAAGCAAATTTCGATTGAGGATGCTGTTGAGGCGGATGAGACTTTTAGTTTGTTGATGGGGGATGCGGTTGCTCCTCGTCGGGCCTTTATTGAAGAGAATGCGGACAAGGCGGAGGTGGATTTATGAAATCAGAGATTTCAGAAATCGGGGGTTTCGGGGCTTCGGTCTTCTTCGGACATGACTCTTCCCCAATTCGGGATGACCCTACTGGCCCCGGTGAGCCCGGGTTTCGGGGTTTCGGTTACTTGGCTGATTGTGTAACTTGTAGATTAGGAGGTTTGTTTTGATGGTGGAACCGAAGGCTGGAGAGAAGTATTTGCATTTTAAAGGGATGGAGATTGAGGTGATTTGTGTGGCTAGAGATTGTGAGAATATCGATAGGAAGATTGTTGTATATAAGCATTATGGGAATGTGAAAGGTTTGTCTGGGGAGACTGTATGGGTTCGTGATTTGGCGGATTTTTGTGGGTATAAGAAGTTTAAGGAAGATGTTGAATATGAGGGGAAAAGTTTTAAGAGGGGAGATAAGGTTAAGAGATTTATGAAGATGGAGGTGGGCTTGTGATGGGGAAGTGTGAACTTTGTGAAGGAGGGGTTTGCAAAAAGGATATTCGGGTTTCGTTTTGCCCTAAATGTAAGTCTAGAAGTGTGAAGTATGTTTTTGAGTTTGGAAATTTATTTGGGATTGTTCCTAAAATGAGATGTAGGGATTGTGAGTTTGAGGCTGTGAGTTTTCCTGTTTTGGTGACGACGGAAGAGAAGCTTAGAACTAGTATTGAGAAGATGAAAGCGAAAGTCGTTAAGAAAAATGTTAAGACACGTAATAGTGTACCCTCTAAAAAGGAAACTAAAGTTTCGATTAGGTCGGGCAAGAAAAAGGCGGTGAAAAGGAAATGAATGATAAGAAGATTTTGGGTATGAGTTTGTTTGGGATTATTAAGAGTAATGAGCCGTGGAGAAAGGCGCATGAGGTTGGGATGAGGGAGTTGAGTGAGAGGGCGGAGATGCCGGAGTTGTTGGAGAAGGTGGATAGTGAGGATTATTTTGATTATGTCGAGGAGGCTTTGGGTAGAATTGATGAGTATAAAGATTTAGAGAAGAATGAGAGGATTGCTAAGAGGCGAGGCGAGTATTTCGAGAGGGTGCTTGGCTTGATTAGGAAGGGAGATTATGTTGATTCGGATTTTGTTAAGATGCTTAATGGTATGAAAGATAAATTTAGGTTGGTTTTGATTAGTACTAATACTAAAGGTTTTATTGACGAGGTTTTGAAGTTGGCTGATGCTGAGGGTTTGTTTGATGAGGTTATTGCTTTAGATGCTGAGGAGAGGGATGACAAGACTGCGGTTTTTGATAAGGCTGGGAAGGTTGATGTTTTTGTTGGGAGTGAGAAATCCAGGAAGGTTTGCGAGGAATTAGAAATTAAGTTTGTGAAGTATGAAGGTGTTGATAAATTGCGGGAGGTTTTAGGATGAATACGGCTGTTAGTATTGAGGAAGCGATGAAGGATGCTGGTGAGTTTGAGGTAAAGAGAAAGGAAATGCGGGATTCAGTTCAGGCGAAAGAGTTGATTGATGTTGAAATTTCGTCGGAGATGCGTGAGGCTTATTTGAATTATGCTATGAGTGTTATTGTTGCGCGGGCTTTGCCGTCGGCTGAGGATGGATTGAAACCGGTTCATAGAAGAATTCTTTGGGGAATGAATGAGATGGGTGTTTTTCATAATAAGCAGACGAAGAAGTCGGGGCGTATTGTTGGGGATGTTATGGGTAAGTATCATCCACATGGCGATGCTTCTATTTATGATGCTATGGTTAGGATGGCACAGAGTTGGTCATTGAGGTATCCTTTGGTTATTGGTCAGGGTAATTTTGGTTCTATGGATGGGGATAGTGCTGCTGCGTCTAGGTATACTGAGGCTAAGATGGAGAAGATTTCGATGGAGTTGATTGATGATATTGATAAGAATACTGTTCCGATGATGAAAAATTATGATAATAGTTTGGATGAGCCGATTGTGATGCCTGGAAGGTTGCCTAATTTATTTTTGAATGGGGCTTCTGGTATTGCTGTTGGTATGGCTACTAATATTCCGCCTCATAACTTGAATAATACTTGTGATGCGATTGTGACTTATTTGGATAATCCTGAGTGTGAAGATAACGAGATGATTGCTGCGATTAAGGCACCGGATTTTCCGACTGGCGGGACTGTTAGTGGAGAGATTAGGAAAATTTATACTGAGGGCAAGGGGAGGTTGATACTTGATGGGAAGGCTTCTATTGAAGAGCCGAAGACTACGAAGGGGAAGACGAAGATTATCATTACGGAGATTCCGTATCAGGTTAATAAGGCACATTTGGTTGAGCAGATTGCTAATTTGGTTAGAGATAAGAAGTTGCCGGATATTTCGGATATTAGGGATGAGTCGAGTAAAGGGAAGATTCGGATTATGATTGAGTTGAAGAAGGCGAGTGAGCCGAAGTTTACTTTGAATAGATTGTATAAATATACTCAGTTGAGGATTTCGTTTAATGCTAATATGTTGGCTTTGGTTGATCGTGTTCCGAAGATGTTGACCTTGAGGCATTATATTCAGGTTTATTTGAAGCATCGACAGGGTGTGATTCGGAAGACTAAGGAGTTTGATTTGGCGAAGGCTGAGAAGAGGTTGCATATTGTTGATGGGTTGTTGGTTGCACAGTCGAATATTGATGAGGTTGTTCGTTTGATTCGTGCAGCGAAGGGGAAAGTAGATGCTGGGATGCAGTTGAAGGTGAAATATAGTTTGAGTGATAGGCAAACTGAAGCTATTTTGGAAATGAAGTTGCATCAGATTACTTCGCTTGAGTTTGATAAATTGAAGAACGAGGAGAAGGATTTGAAGAAACTGATTGATAAATTGAATAAGATTTTGGGTAATGAGGATTTGATTTTGAAAATTATTCGTGAGGATTTGAGTTATTTGAAGGAGAAGTTTGGGGACAATAGGAAAACGAAGTTGGTTGGAAAGGTTGGGGATTTTGAGGAGGGTGATTTAGTTGATAAGAAAGATGTTGTGGTGACATTGACGGCGAAGGGATATATTAAGAGATTGGATTTAGGGCAATATAAGGAGCAGAAGCGGGGAGGGAAGGGGGTTATTGGTTCGGGTTTGACTGAGGGTGATTTTGTTAAGGAATTATTGACTTGTTCTACGCATGATTATATGTTGTTTTTTACCGATAAGGGTAAGGTTCATTGGTTGAAGGCTCATGAGATTACGTCTTCTGCCAAGTCGACTAAAGGGCAGGCTATTGTTAATTTGTTGCATTTGAAGGATGAGAGGGTGACTAGTGTTTTGGCTGTGAAGAAGTTCGAGGATCTGTTGATGATGGCGACTGCTAAGGGTGTCGTGAAAAAAATTGAGTTGTCGCAGTTTGCGAATCCGAGGAAGGGTGGGATTAAGGCGATTAAGGTTGCGGAGACTAATGATTTGTTGATTGGTGTGAAGCCGATGAAGGAGGGGCAGGAGATTTTGTTGGTGACTAAGAAGGGGAAGGCAATTCGGTTTAAGTCTAGTGAGGTTCGGTCGATGGGTCGGGCTTCGTATGGTGTAACTGGGATTAAGATGGATGATGGGGACGAGGTTGTTTCGTTGGAGATTTTGCCAGTTGAAGATAGAGCTGGATTTTCTGTTTTGACTGTGACGAAGAAGGGTTACGGGAAGAGGACTGCTATTGATGATTATAGATTGACAGGTCGGGCTGGGAAGGGGATTATTAATATGAATGTTACGGATAAGACTGGAGAGGTTATTACGAGTCGGTCGGTTTTAGAGAATGATAATGTTATTATTACGACAAAGAAAGGAATTGTTATTCGGACTCCTTTGAAGAATGTTAGGGTTATGGGTAGGGCTACTCAGGGAGTTAAGATTATTAATTTGGGGAGTGGGGATGTTGTTTCGGATTTGAGTCGAGTTCCTGTGGATGATGTTGAGTAATTTTGGGAGTGGTTGATAATTATTCTAGTGAGTGAAAATCTATGATTTTCATGACTTAGTAGGTTGACTTTTTTCTTCATTGAAGACTTTTTTTGTCATCTTGTCTGCTAGTGTTGGTTTTATGGATTTGTAGATTTTTGGCTGTTCTCTTTGTTTCTTTTTGGATTTTATTAAAGATGTATTTGTTATGAGATTTATGGATATATCAATGGCATAGGATAATATTAGGTAGAGTATTAGGTCTAAGAAGAGGTTTAGATATCGCACGGGGGGTTCTTCGGGGTTTTCGATTTCGAGTTCCAGGAAAGGCCAGGGGTATCCGATTCCTATTATTATATCCGTGTCTCCTGAAAGAAGTTTTTCAAATGGGAATTGGATTAAGGCGAGTACAACTATTGTTAAAAAGATTAGTCCGAGGATCGTTGCGAATCGATCTGTTGTTATGAATTGTTTTGGAATATTTTTTCTTATGATTTCACTTAGAGTTTCTCTGCCTGCGTATTTATATGTTGGTTTGATTTTTTTAATCGGTTTTTGTGAGGCTTCGGGGGTTGGTATGTTTTTGGCTGTTGAGGTTTGAGGAATTGTTTTTGTGGCTATTTTTTTTGCAATAGGTTTTGTAGTAGGTTTCTGAGTGGTAGATTTAAGAATGGGAATGTTTGGATTCGTGGGGGTGAGGTCTTCTATTGTTGATTTGTTCTCTTCTTTTTCTGGCATAGTAATATATAGATTGGTAGTTTAAATAAGTTATTCTATTGAGCCGAATCCGATTAGTCTCCAGTGTCCGTTTAGGTTTCGTGCGATTCCTATGGATTCTCCCTTTAATGGAACGACTGGGATTTTAAGAGAAAGGTCTGCGTTCGGTTGTCGGTTGTCGGTTGTCGGTTGTCGGATTTTAATTACTTGTCCGACGGTGATTGAGGTATTTAAACTGAGCATTAGCATTTCGTTTGGTTTGAGATTTTGGACTGGTTCGTGTTTTCCGGTTCCTAGGATTTCGTCGAAGAGAGTGTATTTTATTGTTATATTTTCTGTTATTTCTGGCAAAGTGTTTTTGTTGGAGGCGATGGATCCAGAGAGTGCATCGGCTTTTGTTAGTGATGGATCGAGTTCGGTTTCTATTGCTAGAGATCCTCCTGGAAAAGCCTGTGTTATTTGGTGATTACCTTTTTGCATTGAGATGATTTTTGATTTGACGGTTTTGTAGTGATATTGGTTGTTTTTTTTGTAGGAGTATCCTGGTTTGATTTCGATTGTGTCGCCGATTTTTAGCGTTCCGTGTTTTAGTGCTCCTCCGAGGATTCCGCCGTGAAGCTTGTCTAATGGAGTTCCGGGCTTATTGATGTCGAAGCTTCGGGCGATTAGGAAGAGAGGGTTTTCGTTTGGAGAGGGTTTTGTGATTTTTATGTTAATTAGTTCTTGAAGGATTTTGTCGATATTTACTCCTTGGATTGCGGAAACTGGAATTATTGGTGCGTTTTCGGCGATGGTTCCTTTGACGAATTCTTTTATTGTTTTGTAGTTTTCTAGGGCGGATGTTTTTGATACTAGGTCGATTTTATTTTGGACTATGATTATTTTTTTTATTTTTTTTGCTTTTAGTGCTACGAGGTGTTCCTGTGTTTGTGGTTTGATTCCTTCATTTGCTGCAACTACTAAAATTGCGGCGTCCATGATTGCTGCACCTGAGAGCATTGTTGCCATTAGCATTTCGTGTCCGGGTGCGTCGACGAATGTGATATACCGAACTGGTTTTCCTTTTGATGTTTTTTCTACTGTTAGTTTTCCTTTGTCTTCTCTTACTATTGCATCGGCATATCCGAGTTTAATTGTGATTCCTCGTTTTAGTTCTTCAGAATGTGTGTCTGCCCATTTGTCGGAAAGTTTTTGTAGGAGAGTGGTTTTTCCGTGGTCGATGTGTCCGACTATTCCAACATTTATTGTATCTAGTTTTGAAATGTTTTCCATTGATTGTTCCATGATTAAGAAAGAATTTTTGAGTTTAAAAGTTATTCCGTTTTGGATTCATCTTCGAGAGAGGTTTCTTCTTCTGTTGCCTGGGAGCCTTGGAATGCGGATTGTAGGAATTCGGCGATTCTCATGATTAGTTCAATTGCGACGATAAAGAGGAGGTAGTATGGGATGTTTGAGAACAGGGAGGGTATTTCTGCGATTCGGTCGAAGAAGATTGAGATGTCGAAGAAGCCGGCGGTTGTGATTGCGATTGCTAGGAGTGTGAATGGGAGCATTTTTGCTAGGTCTTTTGCTAGGTCTTCGCTTGTGTAGGATGTGACTCTGACGGCTGTGACAAGGGCTGCGGAGATTAGGAGGATTGTGCTTACTTCTAGTCCTTTTGCTAGGAGTAGAGTTAGGATTGAAAGGATAGAGAACCAGAAGAATGTTAGAACGGGAAGGAGGACGATGTATTCTACGATGTAGAATATTGCGGCGAAGATTTTGATTAGGGTTGGGTTTGAGTATTGGTTGTATTGGCTTAGGTTGAGTTCGATGATGTTTTTTTTGGCGAGGAATCGGTAGAAGTAGAAAACGAAGATTGAATAGAGGACGATTACCGTTGTGAAGAATGTTAGGGTTAAGAAAAAACTTGTTTCTACTGTGAAAAGAGTTGTTAATTTTTCTAGCATT
>DAOWCW010000023.1 GCA_030639395.1 archaeon | reverse complement strand
CTTGGGGCTGTGGTTTGTTTGGATGTGGTTGTGATTATTTGTGTTCTAGTTATGTGACTGAGACGACGGAGTGTTTGGAGAATCCGGTTTGTTCTGGTGGGCTTAGTTTTGTTAGTAGTGAGAGTTGTGAGGCTCCTTGTGTTGATAGTTGTGCGAGTTTGGGTTTCGAGTGTGGTGTTCAGAATATATGTGGGGGCTCTGTGGACTGTGGGGTTTGTGGAGGTAGTGAGGTTTGTAGTGATGGGGCTTGTGTTGGTGGGGTTGCTAGTTTGAGTTTAGGATTTAGTAATATTAATTATGTTTGGACTGCTCCGAATCATTATTATTATCATGATAGAACTTTTGTTGAGAGTGGTGGGGTTGGGGTGACGTTGACTTGGGGAGAGTTATGTTCCTTGCAATCTGGATGTAATTCTGCTGTGATTAATCGTAGGGTGGATGCTAATGGGCAATATAGTTGGAGTGATAATTTTTATACAAATTTGAATTCTGAAGAATTTACTTTAACATATACTGGTGTGGATGATAATGGGAATTTAATTAGTGTACAGGGAATAGTAGAGGTATCTGGTTCCAGCTGGATTTCTCCTTAAATAAGAAATTCTTAATTTTCAATGAGTTAAAAAGATTTGTAATATATTAAAAACCAGAGGCATGGGTTATGTGAATTATTGCATATTTAAATTCCGCCGCCAGATCCACCACTGCTACCACCGCCAGCTCCGCCACCGCTTCCAGTGCTTCTGGATTTGTCCATTACTGAGAAATATCCACTTGATGTGTTTGGTGTTATGTCGTATTTTTCTTCGGCGTCGGGTCCGTGTGCGAATGTGAAGATGTATCCTAGTGATGCTTCTTGTTCTGTTGTTTTTATTTGCATTTTTTCTGGACGCATTTTGTAAGTTTGTTTTAGTATTTGTTGTGTGTTTTCTGGGGATACTTTTTTGAATGAGGAGTTTCTTTTTATTTCTAGTTCTAGTCCTCCGTTTTCATCTGCGATAACTGCGTCTGGGTTTTTTAGAGAGCCTTGGTAGAATAATGTGTGGTTTTGTGCGACTGCTTTTTGTGCTGTGTATTGCTGTTTTTGTTCTCGGCTTAGTCCTTCTATTGTGGCTGTTGTTGTTGGGATGCATGCTGAGAATAATTGAGTTGCTGCGTAGAGAGATGCTGCTGTGATTAGGGTTCTTGTTTTCATGTTACTACTTAGTAATTTAACTATTTAAGTGTTTTGGTTTGGGGTTGGTTGGGGTGGTTGGTAGGCAAAATTAATTTTTATGAGAAGTAGTGGGAATATTTTCGGGCATTGAAGTTAGATATATATGTTGTAATATAGTATATTGTAGTATATAGGGTTTGCGAAAAAAAAAGCCACAACCAAGCTCTTGTGAGGAGTTTGGTTGTGGGCTGGGTGATGAGAGATTAATTTTGTTTCTTTCTTAGTCTTATTCCGGCGAGGCCTGCAAGTCCGGTTCCTAAGAGGAGCATTGTTGCTGGTTCGGGGACTGGGGCCGGAGCTGGGGCTTCTCCCAAATACATTGCTGCAGAGACTGTTTCGTTTCCGTAGTATCCCGTGAAGGTTACATTTGTGAGGAGGGACATGTCGCCCATAAATGCGTGTGCGTGAAATGTTTTTAAGTTTTCATTGTAGAATTCTACATGCGTAGAGTAATCGATGTGGTCGTAGTTTTTATAGAGTAATCCATTGTATGTTGAAAATAGATCGATATAGAATGAGAATGGTAAATCTAGGGTCGTGCCCGGGATATCAAAGAAGCATCCTAGCATTGTTCCGTTTCCGTATAATGCTTCATCTTCAGTGTAGTAAGAGGTTTCGAGTATTGTTTCGTTTTCGAACCCGTCATAAATTTGATAGGCCGTTTCTCCGGACCAGATGAATGTGTGGAGTTCCAAATTTTCAACTGGGGTTGCCTGAGCCGAGTTTGAAGTTGTTAGCATTATAGCCATTATAGCCATTGCTAAGATCGAGGCAATTCTTTTCATAATAATCTCCTTCTCCTTTTTAGGAAGTTTTTTTTGGATATCCTTTTTGGATATTCCTGTTAATAAAAACGGGTTAGCTAAAGATGCATCTATGGGTTTGTTTTTTTGAAATAACTATTCCTTGGAAATTTTTGGTTTTCCCGAGGGTATTTCTTTTCTCGCTTGTTTCTGGTGAGTTTTGAAAAATTCAAGTTTGATTTGAATTTTTAGTTATTGTAGTTTTTTGTTTTTGCGAGTTTTTGTTAAATATGATATTGGTATATTTTGGAGCAGTATGCGGTTTTTAAGATTTTGGATTGAAGATGTTTTTGGAGTTGTGAAAGTTTTATAAACTTGTGGGATGTTTGTTTATTATGAAGAAAGGAGGACAATTCTTTTTGTTGGCAGCTGTGATAATTTCGGCTGTTGTTATTAGCCTTGGCGTTGGTACGAATCGGGTAGTTGTGAATGATGAGCCTGGGAGTTTTTATGATTTTAGTTATGAGGTTAAGAGGGAAGTTGGGGTAGTTTTGGATTATGAGGTTTATAGTGGATTTGATACTAATGTTAATTTGAGTGAATTTGTTGATTTGTTGGCTGAGGAAATTGAAGAGAGAAGTCCTGGATCAGATTTTATTTTTATCTATGGAAATAGGGATGATATGGATTTGAAGAATTATGGGTCGGAGAGTATTTATGCTGATGGGGTTGAGATTGAAGGGTTGAATGCTGAGGTGATAAGTCGGATTTGCTTGGAAGATGCTTGTCAGGCAATTGATGAGAATATTGTGGATTTTGAGAGTTCGGAAGTGATAGCTGTCACTGATTTTACTAGAATGGGTAGTGATGATATTTTGGTTGAGATTGAGGGGAATGAATTTGTTTTTCCGCTTTCGGATTATCGACAGGTGATTTTTATTATGCAGAAGGAGATTGGGGGGGACCGGCATATTATTGTTGAGTAATAAGGCAAAATGGAAGGAAGTAAGTTAAGAAAAATAGGAAGATATGGGGACAAGAGAGCTCTTAGTAATTTGGTTGCTTATGTTTTATTGATTTCGATTACTATTTCGCTTTCGGTGATAGTTTATGGATGGTTGAAGTTTTATGTTGAGAGTGATAATGTTGCGACTTGTCCTGCGAATGTTAATGTTATTATTGAGAGCTATGAATGTTTTTCTGGGGTTGATGGTAATTTGACGGTTAAGTTGAAGAATAAGGGGCTGTTTGATATTGATGGATTTGTGTTGAGGGTTCATGATAGGCCGGATGCTGATTTTGGGTTTTATGTTTTTGATGCTGAGGGGGCAGAGATTAGTCCGGGTGGTGATTATACTGTGATGTATGAGTTTAGTGATTATGTTGCTGAGAGCATTAGTGACGTGACGCTGGTTGATGTTCAGCCGTTTTTGATTGAGGATGATAAGGTTGCTTGTGAGGCTTATGCTTCGCAGAGGATAGTGTGTTTATAGGTGCTTTGTTGTGTGTAGGGTTATAACTACATTTATAAAATATAAAAACTGGTAAACAGCATGAAAGAGAGGATGGGAAAAAAGGGTTTGTCCCCTGTGATTGCGAGTGTGTTGATGATTTTGTTAGTTTTAGTTTTAGCTGCGATAATTTTTCTTTGGGCTCGGGGTTTTATTGGGGAGCAGATTGAGAAATTTGGGAGGCCAATTGAGGCGACTTGTGGCGAGGTGAAGTTTGAAGTTTTTAGACAGGAGAATGAGTTGGAGATTGTGAATAGGGGAAATGTTGACATTAGGCATTTGGATATTAAGGTGATTAAAGGAGGGAATTCGGAAGTTAATAAATTTAATTTTCAGGTTGATGCGGGAGAATCTGAGCGGGGATATGTTTTACTTGAAATGTCGGATGGAGAGGTTCCGGATGAAATTATTGTTTTTCCTGCTTTGATTGGAAATGTTCAGGGTGCTGAGAGGAATAATGTTTTTACTTGTATGGATTCGGGGGTCACGCTTTAATAAAATGAGAGATGGATTAAAAAATTCTTATGTAAGTTTTATTAAAATAAAAAAACTTGAAAGGAGGTATAATTATGAGAAATAATAAAGGTATAAGTGCGGTTGTTGCTACGGTTTTGATTATTTTGATTACTGTCGCTGCTGTCACAATTATTTGGGCTGCGATTATTCCTATGATTAATAATCAATTGAGCCGAGGCACTGTTTGTTTAGATGCTATGACTCAGTTAACTATTGAGAATAAGGGATATACTTGTTTTAATGCTGGTGTAGATGTTCAGGTTCAGGTTGGGCATGGTTCTCAAGATATTGGATTAACAGGTGTTCAGGTTTTAGTTTCTGATGATGTTGGGGATACCACTTCTTACACAGAATCAACTCTAGCAAACCTTCCTGGTATTAATGGAGAGAAAGTGATTACGGTGTCGCATACTGGTGCTGATCCTCAGTCTGTTAGCATTGCTCCTATAGTTAGTATTGGAGGACAAGAAGAAACTTGTGATGCACTAGCTCCTGTTAGTATAATTGCATGTTAGTTAGTGTAATTTTTTAGTTTTATTTTTGGCCCTTTGGGCCTTTTTGATTTTTTAGTTTGTAGTAGATTGTTAATTTTATTGATAGTAGCTAGTGTCTGGTGAGTGAAAGTCTGTGATTTTCACGACTTGGTAGGTTTGTTTTTGTTTGCTTGGTAAAGCTTAATTTTGTTGAAAGGTGATGGATTAAATTACAAAAGTATTATAAAGAATATTCTTGTTTGTTTTGTATGGTGAAGAGAGGACAGATTTGGGTTGAGACTGTAATTTATACTTTGATTGGTTTGGCGATTATTGGTTTGGTTTTGGCTGGTGCTTTACCTAAGATAAATGAAAAGAAAGATGAGATGATGATTGGTCGGTCTATTGAAGCGCTTGGAAATATTGATGATAAAATTTATGAGGTTCAGCGGGCGGCGGGGAATAGGCGGGTTGTTAATTTGGATATAAAGAGTGGAGTTTTTGTTATTAATCCGGCTGAGAATAGTATTTCTTGGGTTTTGGATTCTAGTTTTGCGTATAGCGAGATTGACAAGACGGTGCCTTTTGGGAATATGAATGTTACCACGACGAAGAATGGGGATTATGAGGTTGAGTTGAAGCTTGGGTATAATTTGGATTTGAGATATGATGGGGACGATGTAAGAGAGAAACAGTTCAATGTTGCGCCAACTTCTTATAGACTTGTTATTGAGAATACCGGAAAGAATGTTGATGGGGATACTTTGGTTGAGTTTTTTGAAGCGTAGCGAGGGATGAATTTTTTTGTGGGCTTGGTGTTTCGGATGAGAGAGTAAGGATTTGTTTAATGTGGGAAGATTTTTGTGTGGAGATTGAGTTTTTTGGTTGGAAAGAAGTTTTATATAATCTAGTTATGTTTGAAGTGCATGAGGTATGAATGGCGATTAATATAAATTTGAATCCGCAGGTTCCAGCGATTTCTGTTCCAGAGGATAAGACGAAGATTAATGTTAGGTATATGGTTATTGCACCGTATGTTTCGATTCATGTTTATTATGATGAGAAGTTGGGGGAGGTGATTTATGATGTTGAGGAGCCGGTGGTTAGCGACGAGGAGAAGGTTGTTTTGGATAGGATTATGTTGGCGATGAGGGAGGTTGTGAATGTGAATATGGTTGCGGATGATCAGTCGGCGGAAGGTCTGATTGATTATATTGATAAGACGGCTCGGTTGATTATTTCGGAATTGGGATTGGAAGTTGAGGAGGATTCTTATTTTAGGATGTTTTATTATTTGTATAGGGATTTTATTGGGTTGAATGAGATTGAGCCGATGATGAGGGATTATTTTATTGAGGATTTGGAGTGTAATGGAATGGGCGAGTCGCTTTATTTAGTCCATCGAGTTTTTCGAAATATTAAGACGACGACGAAGTTTATGGATATGGATAAGTTGTCGAGTTTTGTTGAGAAGTTGGCGCAGAAAACTGGGCGTTATATTTCTTATGCGAGTCCGATTTTGGATGGGAGTTTGCCTGATGGGTCTAGGGTTAATGCGACGTATACTCAAGATATTTCGTCGAAGGGTCCGACATTTACAATTCGTAAGTTTACTAAGACGCCTTGGACTCCGACACAGTTGCTTGGGTTTCATACTTTGAGTCCAGAGATGATGGCGTACTTTTGGGTGTTGTTGCAGTATCAGTCTAATATGATGATTGTTGGTGGGACGGCTTCTGGTAAGACGACTTTATTGAATGCTTTGGCGTTTTTTATTCCGCAGGAGAATAGAGTTGTTTCGATTGAGGATACTAGAGAATTGAATTTGCCGAGGGAGAATTGGTTACCGTCGGTTGTTCGTACTGGGGTTAGTGGTGCTGGAGTTGGAGAGGTTGATATGTTTAGTTTGCTTAGGAGTAGTTTTAGGCAGAATCCGGATTATGTGATTGTTGGTGAGGTGCGAGGTAAGGAGGCGAGTGTTTTGTTTCAGGGGATGGCTTCGGGTCACGCTTCGATTTCTACTATGCATGGAGATTCAATTGATTCGATTATTCGTCGATTAATGACTCCGCCGATTAGTCTTAGTCCGATGTTGGTTAATGGGCTTGATGTGATGGCGATTATGACGCATGCGATTGTGAATGGGAAAGAGACTCGTAGATTGCGTGAGGTTGTTGAAGTTGTAAGTGTTGCTGCTGATGGGACGGCTGTGACGAATACTCCGTTTAAGTGGAATCCTGCTGATGATAAGTTTTATTATGCGACAGAGAGTAAAATTTTTGAAAAGATTGGGGCTAAGTTTGGGTTTGATAAAGCATATATGCAGAGGGAGTTTGAAAATAGGACGCGGTTGCTTTATGCGTTGTTTCAAAATAAAGTATTGGCGTATGATGAGGTGCAGAGAGTTATTAATGATTATTCTAAGTTTCCGCAAAAAATTTTGCAGAAATACGGAGTGATTGGAAGTTAGGTTTCAAATAGATATGATTCTATTATTCTTGAGTTGGGTGGGAGTGAATCTTTTGAGTTTGTGATTAGTGGGGTGTCGCATAAGATTAATAAATAGGGTTTTTGTTTATTTATTGAGGTGATGCAGAAATGAATGTTGAATTTATTGGACAGTTGGTTGATTCTATGGAGGAGGGTATTTTGCGGTTGGAGCGGGCGATTGAGAAAAAAGATGATTTTAGTGCGAATAAGCTTAGGATTTTTATTTTCGATATTCATAGGAAAATTTCGGAGGCGTTGAGAACATGAAAATTGGAAATTTTCATGTGGTATCCTGTATCTGGTATCCGATTGTTGAAGTGAAATCTTTGGCTTTGCGATTTGTTCAGCTTGGAGGTTTTGGAAATGTTTGAGGATTTGAAGAGGAATTTGGTACAAGAAAAGAAGATTATTGCTGACATGAGGGCAGTTGCAATTGGTTTTCAGGCTGATTCTAGAAATCGTGACTTTTATGCTTCTAGTCTGAGGTTGCTTGCTGAGCAGTTGGATTTATTAAATGGGGTGGTGCCGGAGTTATTGAAAGAGTGGAGCCCTTTTGTTGAGGCGACGGAGAAGTTAGAATTTAAAAATCTTGTTTCAAGTGGGCAGGATATTGCTGGTTCTAAATCTGAAGCTAAAAGTCCAAAGTTGGAAGTTGAGAAGAAAGTTGTGAGTATGAGTTATGTTTCGCCGTCGACGAAAGAGAAAAAGTTTGTGACAATTAATAAGAAAGATAGGGGTGAGTTTTTGAAGAAGTTGAAACTTAGTGAGGAGGCAATGGCTGAGGTGAGGAAGATAAAGAGGGTGGCGACTGCGGGAACTATTAGGAAGCCTAATGCATATGCGGTTTTTTCTAGCAAGTATTTTCGGAAGTATAGCGATAGGGTTTCTCGGCAGTTTGATGACGTGAGTAAGGATTTGAAGAGTGCGAATATTCCGATTTTGTTGTCGAGTTATTTGTCGATGGCGATGATGAGTTCTATGATTGCTTTTGTTGTCGGGTTTTTGATTTTTGGAATTTTATTGGCTGTTAGTTTGTCGAATTGGATTTTTTTTGTGTTGCCTTTTGGTTTTGTTGGGCTTACGATGGCTGGGTTTTATTTTTATCCTGCGAGTGAATCTTCTTCGGTTCATAAGAATATTTCGTATGAGTTGCCTTTTGTGGCGATTCATATGGCTGCGATTGCTGGTTCAAATATTACTCCGGTTAAAATTTTTAAGATTGTTGCGAAGAGTGTTGAGTATCCGAGTATTGGGGCTGAGATGAGGAAGGTGATTGTGCAGATTGAAGTTTATGGTTATGATATGGTTACGTCGCTGAAGAATGTTGCGAAGACTACTTCTAATAAAAAATTGTCGGAGTTGTTTTCTGGTTTGGCTACGAATATTAGTTCTGGTGGGGCTTTGAAGAATTATTTAGAGAAGAAGTCTCAGAGTTTTTTGATTGATTATCGTCTTGAGCGGCAGAAGTATTCGGCTTTGGCTGGGACTTTTATGGATGTTTATATTTCGATTTTGATTGCGGCTCCGTTGGTTTTGATGATGATGTTTATTGTTATGAATGTTGCTGGACTTGGGATGGGGGGGCTTAGTATTATGAGTTTGATGGCTTTGTCTATTGGTGTGATTGTGATTACAAATATTATTTTTATTTTCGTGTTAAATGCTAAGCAGCCTAGGGTATGAACATGAAAATTAAAAATTTTCATGTGGTTGCCGGTTGCCGGTGTTCGGTTTCCGGAGTGAAGCTGGTGGCTTCACGATTTGTTCAACTTGGAAGGGTTGATAAATTGAAAGAGGTTTTATTTTGATATGAAGTTTGAATTAATGCATTGGTTAGGAATTGGGGCTGGGCTTATTTTAGCTGGGGTTTCTTTTGGATTTTTGGAGGGTGATTTATTAAAATTTATGTTGGTGATTTCTCTTTTAATTATAGTTATTCCTTTTATGATTAGTTTTTTGCTTGGACAAACTAGGCAACGTGAGAAGGATGAGAAGTTTTTGGAGTTTACACGGGATTTGGTTGAAATGGTTAGGTCGGGAACTCCCATTAGTAAGGGTATTATTAATTTAAGAAAGAGAAACTATGGGACTTTGAGTGCTCATGTTGAGAAGTTGGCGAACCAGTTGACGATTGGAATTACCTTGACTGATGCTTTGATTACATTTGCGAAGGAGATTTCGAGTCCGGTTATTTCGAGGGCTGTTGGCTTGATTTCGGAGGCGGAGAGGGCTGGTGGAAATATTGATAGTATTTTGGAGTCGGTTTCTGATTCGGTTGCTCAGGTTGAAAAGTTGAGGAAAGAGAGACAGGCATCGGTTTCGAATTTGGTGACTCAGGGGTATATGATTTTTTTTGTTTTTATTATTATTATGCTTGTGATGGAGTTTAAAATTTTGCCGTTGGTTGCGGATTTGCAGACTGGTGAAGGGTTGAGTTTAAATGTGAATAAGTTGGATGCGGATCAATTTTCGATGCCACTTTTTGTTATGCTTTTGGTTCAGTCGTTTTTTGCTGGGCTTGTGATTGGGAAGATTTCGGAGGGGAGTCTTCGGGCTGGGGTTAGGCATTCGTTTGTTTTGCTGACGGTGACGCTTTTGGTAACTACGGGAGCACGGGTGTTTTTTGGGTAATGTTGTTAGGGCGATGAGTTTGTTTTTATTTGGCTATTAGAGGCGAGTGGAGCGAAGCGACACGAGCCTGAGCGAGAATGACTTGCTGATATAGAAAAGAGAGAGAGGTTATTTGCGTTTTCTGAATAGTTTGAATCCGTCCATTTCTGTTATGTATTGGAATCCGTTTTCTATTAGGTCTGTTGCTTCTTTTACGTTGGTTGCTGTTTTGCATGTGTAT
>DAOWCW010000075.1 GCA_030639395.1 archaeon | reverse complement strand
ATTCCTCCGAGGCGCTTGAATGTTAGTTCTATTTTATTTTCGGGACTAATGATAATTTCTCCGATTTTTTTGGAGTATCTCCAGATTGGATATTTTTTTTCTTTTCGTGGGGTAATTGAGACTTTTCCTATCCTGTAGCCTTTGAATCCTGGTTTTATTTTTCCTATTACTTTGTCTTTTTTTCTTTGAATTGCTTTTGTCTTTTTTTCGGATTCTTTCCTTTTGGCAGTTCTTTCTTTTTTTGGAACATAGCCTTTTTCACCAGGTAAGAGTTTGGGGGTTATTATTGCCATTATAAGAATAGAACGAAAAGTTGTTTTATAAGTTTTGGGTACGAAAGAATTTTATAGTCTAATGTCGTCGATGTTATATGAAAGAGACGACTTGGTTGCGTGAGACAGCGAGGGATGCTATTGCTTTGGGTGGGTTGCCGTTTTTTGTTTTGGTTTTGGGTCGGGTTTGGATGATGGATAATATTATATATTTTTCGCAGTTTGCTGTAGCTGGAATTGTTTTTGGATTGGTGTTTTTAACTTTAAGGCAAAATATTCATTCTGGATTGGGATTAATTATGTTGGTTTTTACTTCGCTTTATTATGAGGATTTTGTATTTGGAATTTTTGGTGCTGTGATTTATTGTTTGTTGATTTGGTCGCTTGTTTATTTGGGGAAGGATTGGAAGAAGATTGGGCTAGGGATTTTTGTGGGAATAATTTCTATAGGAGCAAGCTTTATATACCCTAATTTCCGGTAGTTCTTAATGGTTCCATCCAAAACTTAAATGTTTGGATGATGAGAATTTTGTGATTGGTTGGTCACGATAATTGTTCCGAGTGCTATCGGGAAATTGTCAGGTAGCGAAAACTACCGCGGAATAAAAAAGGACTTCGGTTCACGTTTATTCAGGAAAAAACAAATGACAGATAATAATGGAATACATAGTGGAAGTTTGCAGTTTTACCCGAGGGTTCGTGCTAAGAAAATTATACCTAGTGTGAATTGGAGACCCTTAGATAAGGAAGGCACTGGTTTTATGGGTTTTGTTGGATATAAAGTTGGAATGATTTCTGTTTGGGCTAAGGATGATGGCGCTGATTCTATGACTAAGGGAAAGCGTGTTGTTGTTCCTGCAACTTTGATTGAGTGTCCGGCTATGAAGATTTATTCTGTTCGATTTTATAAAAATGGCAGAGTTTTCAAGGATATTGTTGTTTCTAATGATAAGGCTTTGAAAAGAAGTTTGAAGATTGGAAAATCTGTTGACAATAAATTGTTGGTGGCTGATGATCTAGATTTTGATGACGTGAGAGTGATTATGTATTCTGGTGTTGCTAAGACTGGGATTGGAAAGAAAAAGTGTGATTTGATTGAGATTGGTGTTTCTGGAAATAAAGATGCGAAGTTAGATTTTATTAAGGAGAATTTAGGAAAAGATATTTCTGTTGGGGATGTTTTCAGTGATGGTTTGGTTGATGTTCGTGGAGTAACTAAGGGATATGGCACATGTGGTCCTGTTAAAAGATTTGGAATTGCGCTTAAAGACCATAAGAGTGAGAAGGGACAAAGGCGACCTGGATCGTTGGCTCCGTGGCATCCTGCAAGGGTTACTTTTAGAGCTCCTCAGGCTGGACAGACTGGATACTTTAGTAGGATTTCTTACAATAGTCTTATTTTAGAAGTCGGAGGAAAGGGAAGAGATGCTAACAAGAAAGGCGGGTTCAAAAATTATGGTGTTGTTAAGAATGATTATTTGGTATTGAAAGGTTCGGTTCCTGGTCCTGCCAAGAGAGGAATTTTTGTTACTCAGGCTTTAAGGCCTACTAAATATACTGCTAAACAGAAGTTTGAGGTGCTGGAACTACGATGAAAGCGAAACTTTATGACAAGAAAGGAAAGGCTAAAGGAGATGTTGATTTGCCAAAATGTTTTTCTTCTAGAATTCGAGCTGATATTTTGTTGAAAGTTTTTGAGACGCAGAAGGGTGTTTATGCTCAGGCTTATGGT
>DAOWCW010000041.1 GCA_030639395.1 archaeon | reverse complement strand
GTTTGTTAAAAAATAAAAATAGCAAAGCCGAACAAGTCTGCAAATTAAAATTTTAGCTTCAGGTGTCCTCTGGACGGAAGCGTAAAGAAATTTTAATTTGCCCAAAAAAATGGACGCTAAAAAGAGCCCTATTGCACCGCTCTGCTAAGGCGGACCCTCTGGGTACCCCGGTTCGATTTGCCCTTTAGGGTACACTGGAAAAGTCACCAGGCGGGGTGTAAGCGTTTCCACAAAAAAACCCAAGCACACAATATTCGCTTAACCTAGAATTTCATAACAACGTCATGCACAACCTTAAAAGTAATCCCTAAAAAATTACAAGAAAAACTTATAATTCCAAAAAACATCTAATCTTGTTCAATTTATCTATTTCGACCTCGGTCGATTCAGCCTAGTTGAATATTTGGCTTCGGTCAAGTCGGAGAGAGGTGACGTTAAATCAATACTCTCCTTTATACTCATTCCTTCGGGATTGAGCGTTTGACTTCGGTCAAATGTTGGAAGATTGATCGACTTCGGTTATTCAATCTTCCTTTTTTATTTCACTCGCAATATTATTCATCCCAAAATTAACTAACAAACAAAAACACTATCAATCAAAATAGACAGACTTCGAAAACCTCTCAACCTACTCCATCTATAATTTTAAATTACAAATAGTCCCCATCATCTAAATATTTATAAACAAAACAGCATATTCTACCTCATGGAAAAAGATATAGGTGAAATCCAAAAAAACGAGGAAACAAAAATCATAGTTCGCATCGATAACTTCGGCGGACAACCAGGTCTAACAATCAGAGAATTCGTAACATCCCAAAACTTCACAGGATTCACAAAAGCCGGAGTCAGAATCAAAGCCGAAAAATTTCAAGACTTCAAAACAATGATTAACTCAATAAATCCATCCGACCTTTCATCCCAAGAAACTCCCAAGCAACAAGAACCAAAAGATACCCCAAATACCAAGGGATACGCCGAACAGCGAGAAGACGACGACGAATCAGGAATCGATGAACAAGGTCTAATGTAATAATCTACTTCTCCTAGCAAAACTTATAAAGACAAGGCAACAATAACTAGCAGGTGACATCAGCATTAACGCTGAATAGTATATGAAAAAAAGAAGTATTAAATACGTAATCAAGAAAAAAGGCAAATTCTATCCCAGCGATGAAATGAAAAAAATCGCAAACATAACTGATCCCAAAATCTACGAAAAAGCCGCGAAAGATCCAATTGCATTCTGGGGAAAAATGGCAAAAGAAGGATTAACATGGGACAAAGAATGGGACAAGACCTACGTCGAAAAACTCCCATATTTCAAATGGTTCAAAGGAGGAAAACTAAATTTCTCAGTAAATTGTGTAGATAGACACTTAGCACACCCAAACAAAACCGCACTAATTTGGGTACCAGAGCCAAAGGATGAAAAACCAATCAAAATCTCATACGGAGAACTCCATAACAAAGTCAACAAATTCGCAAATGTTCTGAAGGCAAACGGAATTAAAAAAGGCGACGTAATCTCAATTTATCTACCAATGGTTCCACAAGCTCTAATCGCAATGTTAGCCTGCACAAGAATAGGGGCAATCCACTCTGTAGTTTTCTCGGCATTCTCTTCAGACGCACTAAAAGCAAGAATAGAAGATGGCAAGGCAAAAATCCTAATCACATCAGATGGGTATTATCGACGAGGAAAACCAGAGAACCTTCTAAAAAAAGCAAAGAAAGCCGCAAAAGGAACAACTGTACAAAAGATAATAGTCGTAAATAGAATTGGGGGGAAAATCAGAGGTAGAAAATTCCTAAATTTCGACGAAGAAATAGAAAAAGCAAAATCATATTGTGAACCAGAAATAATGAACTCCGAAGATACAATGTTCTTACTCTATACATCCGGAACAACCGGAAAACCAAAAGGAGTAGTTCACGATACAGGAGGATACGCAACACAAGCCTATTGGACATGTAAATGGAACTTTGACCTACACCCCGAGGACGTAATGTGGTGCACAGCAGATATAGGTTGGATTACAGGACACACCTACGCAATGTACGGACCACTACTAACAGGCGCAACAACACTAATTTACGAAGGCGGACCAGACTTTCCAAACCCAGGACGATGGTGGAAAATAATCCAAGACCACAAAGTAAATGTATTCTACACCGCACCAACGGCTATTAGAATGTTCATGAAAATCCCGCAAAAATGGATAAACAAATACAACCTCTCTTCACTAAAAATATTGGGAACCGTCGGAGAACCGATTGACAAAGAATCATGGAACTGGTATTTCAAAACAATCGGAGGTTCACGTTGTCCAATCATCGACACATGGTGGCAAACCGAAACAGGCGGAACTCTCATTAACACAATCCCAGGAATAGGACCTTTTGTCCCAACAATATCAGGAAAAAGTTTTCCAGGAATCAGGCACATAATAGTAGACGACAAAGGAAAGCCAATGCCAAAAGGAAGACAGGGATTCCTCGCACAACAAAGCCCATTCGCACCAGGAATGCTTCACGGAGTTTTCAATAATCACAAAAAATACGTAGACACATATTGGAAAAAATTCAAAACCATGTACGATACATCCGACGGAGCATATCTCCAAGACGGACTAATACGAATCACAGGAAGAACAGACGATGTAATGAAAGTAGCAGGACACAGATTGGCAACAGCCGAAGTAGAAAACGCAATCCACGACAATAAAAAAGTAGGCGACGTAGCAGTTGTTCCAATGCCTGACAAAATAAAAGGACAAGTTCCTATAGCATTTGTAGTATTAAAAAAAGACAAACCCTCTAAAAAACTAGAACAAAAACTTAGAAAATACGTTGACATCAAAATAGGACCAACAGCAAGGCCTGCAAGAATCTTCTTCGTGCCAGACCTGCCAAAAACAAGATCAGGAAAAATCATGCGACGAATTTTAAAGGCCCTTTTAATCAACGAAAAACCAAAAGGACTAATGACTCTAGTAAACCCATCCTCCGTAGATAAAATTAAAGAAATCATAATTGAAAACTCCTAACATGACAATAAATCAAAACGGAGTTTTGGAAAATGAGTTTTCTGATTTGCCCCAGAATTCCGCAATTCAAGGGTATGCCGAGCGACCCAGAGAAACTTTTTATACAAAAGAGGAAACCCAATGAAATTAAATATCATAATCGGCGGAGCAGCAGGACAAGGAATAAATAAAGTCTCTCAAATATTCTCAAATATCCTAAGTAGCCACGGTTACTTCACATTCAACTACCGAGACTACGCTTCCCTAATCCGAGGCGGACACAACTTCAACACTTTAGCAATCTCCAATGAACCAATCGAAAGCCATGACGCACAAGTGGATGTCCTAGTAGCCCTAGACGAACGAACTATAAAAACACACACAAAAGCCCTTAAGAAAAAAGGCAAACTTATCACAGGAGACCAATTTAAAGACTTAGGAAGAAATACCAATATAGCACTCGCAGGAGCACTAACAAAAATATTCGGAATCCCATTAAAAACTTTAGAAAATGAAATTAAATCCCAATTCAAAGAATCAACCGAAGCACTAAAAGCCGCAAAACAGGGATATGATTCTTTCGAAACATCTCATCAATTACCAGAACTAAAAAATTCCACAAAAATACTCTCAGGCTCCGAAGCAATCTCAATAGGTGCAATAAACTCAGGGCTCCAACTCTATGTTGCATATCCAATGACTCCAGCAACAAACGCAATGCACGAACTAGCAAAAGATCAAATAAAAAACAATCTCATGGTTTTCCAAGCCGAAAGCGAAATATCAGCCGCATCAATGGCAATCGGAGCTTCATTCGCAGGATCCAAAGTAATGACAGGAACCTCAGGTGGTGGCTTCGACTTAATGGGAGAAACCTTATCTCTACAAGGAATTTCTGAAATTCCCTTAACAGTTTATCTCGCCTCACGCCCAGGACCAGGAACAGGTGTCCCAACATATACAGCACAATCAGATTTGGACATCGCACTTCGAGCCGGACACGGAGAAGCACCACGAATCGTAATAACACCAAGCAACCCAATCGAAACAATAGAAAAAACATCCGAAGCATTATTTCTAGCAGAAAAATTCCGAACACTTTCTATAATCTTATCAGACAAACATCTAGCTGAATCCGAATTCTCTTCAACAAAGAAACCAAAGAAAACCCCAACCTTCAAAATAACAAGACCAATCCCAGGCGAAGATCTAATAAAAAATTCCTCGTATGAAACCGACAAATTCGGCAACTCAACAGAATCTTACACACTAACCGAACAAAACACAGACACCAGAATAAAAAAATACAACAACATAAAAAAATATGTAAGAAAAAATTTCGAAATGATAAAAATACACGGTAACAAAAAATCCAAAAATCTAATCATCGGATGGGGCTCAACATCTGGAGCAATTAAAGATGCAATCAAAGACCTCGACGCCAAATTTCTCCAAGTCCTATATTGCAAGCCACTTTCTCCACAAATTAAAAAAGAAATAGAAAAAGCCGACAAAACAATTCTAGTAGAATGCAATGTCACCGGACAGCTCGGAAGATTAATTCGAGAAAAAACTGGAATCAAAATAGAAAACCGACTGCTAAAATATAACGGTCGACCCTTCCATACCGACGAACTAAACAAACTAATCAAAAGCATAATATGAAAAATTACAATCCATTTAAAATGTGGGGAAGCTGGGTTGGTTTAATTTTATATACTCTTTTAGTTATTCTTAGTAATATTTTTTTTGGAGACCATAGTTTAACTAAAGCTTTAAGTAGCATTATAAGATATCCCCTAAATCTATTTATGTCTTTTTGTGGTGGAGAAGGATGTTTAATAATTGTATTGGTATCCACATTTTTGATATCTTCAATAATTCTTGGCTTCCTGATTGGCTGGGTAATTCATAGTTTATTTAGGAGGTTGAATAAATGAAACCAAACAAAAACAACACCGCCACAACGGGCGCAAGCCCTACTCAAAGCGAAGCGAACTCACAACTCAAAGCGAAGCGAACTCAAACACTGGGAACTTCATCAGAAGTGACCTGGTGTCCCGGCTGCCCAAACCACATGATACTAGCCTCAGTCAAACAAACAATCACAAACCTAATCGAATCCAAAGGGTCTGCCCCAGACAAACCTACAAACAAATCAACGAGAGCAAAAGTAAAACAAACCGACTTCGCAATCACAACCGACATCGGATGCCACGCAAAAATCTTCGACTACATAAACCTCTCTGGAATCTACTGCCTACACGGAAGAGCTCTCCCAACCGCAATAGGAATGAAACTCGGAAACCCCAATTTGAAAGTCTTAGCATTCGTAGGAGACGGAGCAATGTATGCAGAAGGAATGGCACACTTCATCCACGCATTCAAACACAACGCCAACATAACACTAATCCTCCACGACAACCAATCATTCTCCCTAACAACCGGACAACCAACCCCAACATCACAACAAGGCTACATATCAAAAGCCTCACCACTAGGAACATTCGACAGACCCTTCAATCCAATCAAACTCGCCCTAGCAAGCAATGCAACATTTGTCGCAAGAACCTCAGCCAGAGACATCAAGCACATGACCGAAACATTCACAAAAGCAATCCAACACAACGGCTTCTCATTCGTCGAAATAATCCAAGACTGTCTCATCTTCAACAAAGAATCAAATAACAAAGACGACTTAATGTACAAAATCAAAGACAACAAAGAAAAACAAACCGCAGAAAAATTAGCAGACGAATTCAACTACAACTCAAAATCTGGAAAAATACCCATAGGAATAATCTACCAATCCAAGGAAAAATCCTTAGAAGAAAAATGGCCACAACTAAAAAAACAACTTAACCAAAAAGACAACACTCTAAAAAAATCAAACATATTAGACAAATTAATCCGGGCCCAGTAGGGTCATGTCGTTTGAAACTAACTAAATAAAAGGAGCAAATAATGGCAAAGAAAAAAACTGCGAAAAAAGTAGCAAAGAAAACTGCACCAATATGTTCTTCAGAACAAGACTGTAATTGCAAGGGAATCCTGGCATTAGCAATCATAGTTCTGATATGGTGGAAACCTACTGAAATGTGGGCACAAATAATTATAACAGTCGCTGCTGCAATCATACTACTATCTGGAAACAGTTGCTACTGCAAAAAATAAATACAAACAAATTTTCATTTTATTTTTAAAATTCTTGAAACACTCTCTCAGTATTCTCCCAAACTTGTTCAGCCACATCCTCAACCCCAACACCCTTAATCTTAGCAATCTCCTCCAACGTCACACCAACATTCGCAGATTCATTTCTCATGCCAACAACAGGCGACAAATACGGAGCATCAGTCTCGGTCAACAATAAATCCAACGGCACTATCTCAACCAATACCTTAAAATGCTCCAACCTAGCAATCACAGCAGGGACACTAAACAACCAACCATTCGCAACACATCTACGAATCAAAGCCTTCCTTCCATTAAAACAATGCATAATAACATTTTCCATTTTCATCTCCTCTAAAATCTCAATAACCCTCTTCTCAGCTCCCCTAGAATGCACAACAACAACCTTTCTCAACTCCTTTGCTAACTTCAAAACTTTCCGAAAAACAATCTCCTGTTCCTTCTTTATATCCTCAACATTGCCCTCCTTGTCCGTGTTAGCGGATGCCCCATAGGCAGAGGGTACACCCTTGGGTGCAAACAAATCCTTCACAACCTTAAAATCTAAACCAATCTCTCCAATCGCAATACACTCCTCGGCATGCTCACGAATCCAATCCAACTCCTTATCAACATCAAACACCGGAATCTTTCTCAAATAATCATCCGCCAAATTATCAAACTTACAGGCAACCGCATCAATAGGATACAGTCCAAAACTCGCCCTCACAGAATTATATTTCCCAGCAATCTCCAAAACCTTCCTGTTGCCCTCCGGATTAACCCCCGACGTCACAATCATCTCACCACCAGCCTCCTCAAACCTAGACAC
>DAOWCW010000060.1 GCA_030639395.1 archaeon | reverse complement strand
TTCGACCGCATGCTAGTTTGGGAGGAAAGACTCCAGATGAGGTTTTTAATGGTTTTGGATTATTGTTTTAGACTACGACATATGTCGGTAGCTTCTACAAAAAATAGGTGGGAGGTAAGCTTATATAGTCAAATTTCTCTTGTTATTTATCGCATCAGGTGCGGGGCGGAAAAATCCGTAGTAGCATTAACTCCTGAGCGGAATTATACACCAAATATGGCGCTCAAAGAGTACCAGAATATAAAAACAAAATAATGGCAAAAGAAAATGAAACTATTGTTGAAGAAGCAGTGGTGGCGCAGCCGCAAGTACCCTCTGATGAGGGCAATAACAATCTAGAAACCCCATTAGATGAAAATCGAACGGGGCAAGAACAAGAGAAGGATAAACCTGAAAAAAAGAATATAACACCTGATGGCTTATCCCCAACTAGGGATACCTCTGTTGAGGCAAAAAAAGAAGATCAGACGATTTTGACTTCTCTTGAAGATTATATTAAGACTGCTGCTTATTTGGGGACCAAGGTCATTACTCCGACTATGAGGAAGTATGTTTATCGGAGGCGGCTTGATGGTTTGGCGATTTTGAATACTTTGTTGGTTGATAAGAAGTTGGCTGAGGGAATTGATTTCATTAAGCAGTTTAAGCCTGAGGATTGGACTTTGATTTGCAAGAGGGAGGCTGGATGGAGAGGGGCTAAGATGTTTGCTGAGTTAACTGGAGTTAGAACTTACACTAAGAAATATCCGTCGGGTGTTTTGACAAATACTGTTTTGGATGACTTTATTGAGACAAAGATGGTTTTGATTTGTGATCCTTGGTTGGATAAAAACGCTTTGGCTGATGCTAAGAATATTAGAATTCCTGTGGCTGCTATTTGTGATACGAATAATCATACTGCGGATTGTGATATTGTTATGATTGGGAATAATAAGTCGAATAAATCTATGGGTTTGTTTTTTTGGTTACTTGCTAGAGAATATATGAAGGCTCACAATATTGACAAGCCGGTTCCTAGTCTTGAGGATTTCGTTGGTGAGAAGTTGATTTTGGAGGAGCCACGGAAGAAGAAGATTGCTAGGGAAAAGAAGGAAAGAGATTTGAAGAGTGCTGAGAGTGCTATTGAGGAGAAGATGAGGGCTTTGGCTGAAAAGGCTGATGAAGAGGCGAAAGTTGGGCTTGTAGGCAAAGAAGAGGAAAGTGTCAGAGTTGGGGAAGAAGTGTCCGAGGGTGTTTAGAAAGGTTTCGTTTCAAGAGTGCTATGTTTAAGATTTAAGGGTTCTATTGTTTAAGGAAGTTGTTATTTTGGGCTAGAGCCATAGATATGCTTATATATAATAAAATTCTTGATACTATATGGGAATTAAAAAGCAGTTTATTACGATTAAGGATAATTGGTTGATGATTGTTTTGGGGTTGGTTGTTATTATGTTTCTTTCTGGTGGAAGTGGTATTATTGGGGATAGTTTTGGTGACACGAAGATTGTGGGGCAATCTTTTAGTGGATATAATGAGATGGATGATTCTGAGGTGATGAGATATCCTGGAGAAGTTAGTAGTGATTTTGCACCTGAGGTCGAGGAGAGGAAGATTGTTAAGAGTTCTAGTTTGTCGACGGAGATTGAGAGAGGTAGGTTTGGGGAAGCCGAGGAAGTGTTAAGTAATATTGTTAGTAGTAGTGGGGCTTTTTTGTTGAACGAGAGGGTAAATCGAAATGGGGATGGGTGGAAGGTTTATTATTCTGGATATTATTCTTTAAAGATTGAGACAGGAAAATACGATGCTGTCGTTGCTCAATTGAAAGAGATTGGGGAAGTTGAATCTTTTAATGAGAATATGGCGGATGTTACTGGGAGATATGACGATCTGGAGATTGAGGTTGATGTTGAAAAAAGGAGGCTTTTGAGGTATATGGAGATGTATGCTGATGCTGAGGAGATTGGGGATAAAATTGATTTGAATGATAAGATTTTTGATCAAGAGAGGAGAATTAAATACCTTGAGGATTCTTTGAGAAATATTGACAATAGGATTGATTATTCTAGTATTAGTTTTAGCATGAGTGAAAAGAGGTCTGAGTGGGTTGATATTGTTTTTGTTAAGTTATCTTCGCTGATTAGGAGTTTTGTTGAGAGTGTTAATGTTTTGTTGATGTTTATTTTTGGAGCTGTTCCTTGGGTTGTAGTTTTTTTAATTGGTAGGTTTTTTTGGAAACGGTTTAGAAAGTAGTTAGGATTTGTGTGTTAATATTATGATTTTCCCTGGGTATTCTTTTAACTCTATTCCTTTTTCTGGATAGCATGAGAAGGTTATGTTTTTTGATTCGCTTGGGTTGAGTATGAAATTGTTTTCTGAGACTATGATAAAGGGAGATATTTCGCCGGAGGATTCCACTTTTGTTAGTGTTGGATGGTCATAATTATTTGTTATTGTTATGTCTCGTGATGCACTATAACCTGGGATTATTAGTCCAAAATTTAAATTTCCGGGACCTAGGTCGAACCCCATGTTCTCGCCTGCTATGAATCTTGTGGGGATGGTTTGCTTGTGAAGTGGAGCTTGGAGAAATATGATTAGAGTTATTGATATTAATACTGCTAGAATTATTATTTTATTTTTTCTTTTCATTTTTGCTTTGCTCAAGTCGGCGAACTTTCCAGATTAAATATGTTATTGTTGTTATGATTAGGAGTGCTGCTATGAGTGCTGCTATAATGTAGTTTCTGTAGGTTTTTGTGATTGGGGTGTTGATATAAATTGCGACTAGTTTTGATGTTGTAGCACCACCGTAAGAGAGGATGATTTTTGCAGTGTATCTTTTTGATTCAAGATTAGTGGTGTCGAAATATCCTGTTATGTTTTTTATCTCCCATGGGTTTGTATCTACTGAAACTGTTTTGAAATCTCCGACTAGTAAACCTACATCTGTTATCGAAACTGTCGCATAAACTTTTTCAATTTTTGTGTTCCATTTATTTTCTATTTCTATTCTAAATGGATTGATTTTTCCTTGTTCAAATTGGTAATCGTAATCTATGATGTCTACTAGAAATTCTCCAATTCGAAATGTTTGATTTAGAATTGTTTGTTTTTCTTCCCAGTCCACTGTTGCAAAAGCGATGTATTCGCCAGGAGGGAGGTTTCGTGTATCTAGAGTGCCTCTTGCACTAAATATTTCTTTGGGCTCCATTTCTACTTCGGACAGCTTTTCTGTCAACAGAGGCTCTGTTGTGTTTGTCTTGAAGACTTCTATTATTGAATTGATTTTAAGGGATTCTTTTCCTAGGTTGTGGACTTCTAGTTCGTATGGAGTTTCTTCTCCTTGGTTTATGTTTGAAATTTTAAATGTTGACTCTGTATATTTTCCTGGAAATGGAACGAGGATATCGATTCGACCTTGGATTGCAGCAATTCCTCCTATATTTACTTCGCCTATTTCTCTTGCTTCGGTTGCTCCTATAAGAATTTTATGTGTTCCTGGAATCTCTATTTCATCTGGAAGAGATATCGTTACTGTAAAGTCTCCGCTTGATGGAAGATGTGTTGTTGATAAGTTGACGTATTGGGCGAGGTCTCCTTTTACATACAAATCTACTCCATCTTCATGATTTGAACTAAAAGTATGAAAAGAATATGTTTTTGTTAGACCTGGTTCAAAAAATTCTTTGTAATAGACTGGGGTTATTCCGACGCTACCAGCTTGGATTAATGGAAAAGATATGATTATTAGTGTTAATAAAATTATTAAGCTCTTCATGTGTTATATAAGTAAGGAGGAATTTATAAATTAATATGTTCCTACCGCTGTGATTGTAACTGTTTTTGCACCTTCTGCATCATCTGGAATATTTAATCTAAAGTCTATGTCTATCTGGTCTGTTGTGTCGTACGCAAAATCGTCTCCACAAGCTGTTTGAAGTGTTGTATTAATAGGGGCATAACTTGAAAATGCATTTTCTCCTGTACATGCTCCTGTATGTCCCGAGCTATTTGCAACTAGTGCTTCCATTGTTGGGGATGTTCCTCCAATAAATTGATCCGCGGTTTTGTCTGTTAGTAATTGAATTGTTACATTTGTATTCCCGATATTCTT
>DAOWCW010000014.1 GCA_030639395.1 archaeon | reverse complement strand
GTCGGTAGTCGGTAGTCGGTATTATTCCATAAAAAATCATGGCATTTTTCTTTCAGAAAAACACGCATGATTTCTTATGGACACTTGGTTTTATTTGTACCCTCGCTTATTTTGTTGGTTTGGCTGGGGCATGCCATTGTTGGTTGGGGGTCGGGGGTCGAGATTCGGTGGTCGGTGGTTGGTAGTGGGGGGTCGGGGTGGGTGTATGTATTAGGTGGTGGGGGGTCGGTAGTGGGTAGTCGGTGGTTGGGGAGATTGGGGGAGGGGAGATTTGGCCACGGGATTTCACGAGATTACACGGGATTTTTGTTTTGGTGGATTGGTATTAGATGCTAGATGTCGGGTTTAGATTTAATGTTTGGTGGGATTTCTTTTCTTTCGTTTTGGTTTTGTTAGAGATTTTAAATATTTAATGTCGGATACAACTGGTATTGATTTTATTTTGTAGATTTTTATTGTTGCGATGTATGTTACGACTACGAATATTGTTGAGGCGATGTGCCAGAATATCCAGTGAATTGTTTCGAAATTTGGGGTTGTTGTTAGAGTGGCTAGGATTAGGATTCTTGTGACGTTGAGGATGAAGAGTGCTGCTGTGGCTGTTAGGATTGCTTTTAATCTTGTTTTTGGCTTAATGTTTGCTGTTGATAGAAAAAGTGCTATAAGGAGATAGAATGCTGAGCCTGCGACACAAGATGGAGCGATTTGGATTATGGTTTGGTTGAATTGGATAACGTTTTCTATTAGGGTTGTTGGGGTGAAGATTTTGAGGGCTAGATTTGTTGCGTGGATTGTTAGTGGAGTTAGGATTTTGTAGATTATGTAGAGGTTGGCTATACCGAGGATTATGATTGCTAGGTATCTTGAGAAGAGGTTTGTTATTTTTTTGCTGTCTTTATTCATATAGATAAATAGTTCTATTGTTTATAAAATTGTGTAAATTAAAATTCTGCTGACTTTGTTGGTCTTCGTGCAACTCTTACGATTAATGCTAGGAGGACTAATACTAGCAAAATTCCGATTCCTACTGCTAGATAAAGTGGCAATCCACTTAACCCTAGTCCTGAGAACATGCCCGGTTCTTCTGCGATCCTTACAGAAACTGGTTGATTATATGTTTCGCCGTCGACAATTGTGCTAATCCTAAATGTTTGTGCTCCCGATTCTTTTGGAGATAATATAATTATTACTTCTTGTGAATCCCCAGAGGCTATTGTTGCTGTCCCTGGTGTTACGCTTACTAGATTTGCCCATGATTCGAAGCCTATTGGAGCGATTACGAAATCGTTAGTGTCCCCGTTGTTTGTTATTGTTGTTTTTACTATTAGGTTTTGTCCGATTTCTGTTGAAGATTCTAAACTTGCTGTAATTGATGGAGCTGCTATTGCACAGCTTAAGATATTTAGCCTGATTGATGTTTCGGAAATTTCTTCGTCGTATGATAATGGGTCATTGTCATCTTCTTCGTCGTCCCAGTCAAAGCTTACGATTATGTCTAGATCATATCTTTCCTTAGTTAGTTCTGAAGGGATGTCGACAAAGAAAGTTAAGACTTCTTTATCTCCGTTGTCCAAATCATCTATTGTTGCATATTTGTCGATTCCTAATTCTGAATTATATAAATTTACTAAGATTTTTTCTTCTTCATCTTCTCCTAAGTTGTAAATTGGGATTGAGATTTCTAGGTTCTTGTGATCGCAATATGTGTTGATTTGTGTTTCTAGTTCTGCACCTCTTACCACGATTGATTCGTCGTAGTCTACGGATTCAACTGTGAATTGGAAGTAGTAATCTGTGGAGTCTATTTCGGATATGCATTGCTCGTCTTCATTGCCGTCTTCGTAGACCATTATATACATGTAGTATGTTCCGTCTTCCAGGTCTGCAGGCACTTCGTCAATTGTAAATGTTACTGTTTCTTGATCGCCGTCCCTTAGTCTTCCGATGCCTGTTAGTATTTCGTCACTTATATCGAAGTCGTTTGTCACATCGCTTCCGCTGTCTTCTATTTTGTCGTCGAAAATTACTATCATTACTTCTACATCTTCGACGTCGTCGTCATTGTTTGTGTTTTCTATTTCTACTTCTATTTCGATTTGGTCTAGGTATTGCCATTCGTCATCTGAGCCTTCTCCGTTGTTGTTTATGTCGAAGTCCGAGATTTCTAGGTCGCCGTCTTCATCGTAGCCTTCTAGTTCGCAGAGTGTGTTTGATGTTGGTGATGGGGCTGGTGCGTCTGTAATAGATACTGTAAAACTACTCTCGTCGTCCCTATATTCTGTACGAGATGTTGCGTTAATATAAACTGTTAATGAATTTCCTCCTTGATTTGCAAATCCCGTTACTGTTCCAGTTACAATCCTTGATTCATCTATTGTTCCATCTAATCCTGTCTCATTTGAAATTGTAACTGTTCCTATTGTTGAAAATGAGTCGTCAAATGAGAAATCCATATCTTGAGAAGTTGATGTATATGTTAAATTGAATGTGAATGTGAATGAACCTGCATCTTCCGCTACGCTTGATTGAGTGGAAATATCAGTAATGCTGAATGTGCTAGAATTTGTTGAACTTACCATTCCCAAACTCAATAGTAAAACTGCGAGAATTCCGAAGATTGCGAATGTGTTTTTTGTCATGTTGTAATTTTGGGGTTACTACAGTTTATAAATATTTCTATAGTATTTGGATAAGTTTTGGATTGTTTTGTCCCCCATTAGATAGTCTCCGACATCGAACGGGGCAAGTGGGTTTCGCCTATGGATAAGTTTAAATATAATGTTATCGTCGGCAGAACATGGTTAGATCAAAGGAAAACTTGTGGGGTGCTTATGCTTTTCTTGTCGGTGTGGTTTTGGCTGTGATGTTGGGTTTGTTTAATAAATCGCTTGAATCTGCTGGTGGATTGTTTTATTCGGCTTTGGTTTTGATTGGTTTGATTGTTGGGATTATGAATAGTGGTGATAAGAATTCGCAGACTTTTTTATTAGCTAGTCTTTCTATTGTTCTTGTTGGATCTTTGGGCGTGGATGCTTTGGTTTATATTCCTACTGATAATTATGTTGTGTCTTTGCTTCGAAATGTTTTAGGAAGTTTGTCGTTGCTGTTTGTTCCGGCGACTATTGTTGTTGCGTTGAAAACGGTTTTTTCGATGGCTAAGATTTAATACTAGGTATTAAATCTGGATTGGATGAGGATTTCGATGACTGTCGTCATTGAGTGACTAGGAACGGAATTTGTGCTTTGTTTTCGCACAGCTTGGGATTAAATTCAGAAGAACTAAAATTAAATGGAGGTGATAAAAAATGATGAGCAAATTAAACGCTTCGCTTGTGACAGTGATTGGTGTCTTGATGCTTTTGCCACTAATAGGAGTTAGTGCTTTGGGAAGCTTGACTGAAGGGATTATTGCGTGGATTCTTGCATTGGTTGTTTTGGCAATCGGTGTCATGGGTTTCATGGAGGAGTAGACAGATGCTTAGCTTCGCCGGTTGGCGGAGTTAAGGATAGTGGGTAAAGGTAGGGCTACACTCAAATTAAATTGTTATTTTTGTTATTTTATTTTAAGAATTCCGTAATATCTTGGAGATTGATTATTTTTGGGTCGTCTCTTGCTAATCCGAAACAAGCGGTATTTATCCAGAGTTGGATTTGTGGAAAGTTTTCTAATTCTTGTATATTAATATTGTTTGCTTCGAAGATGTAGACTTTTTTGTTTAACTTTTCAATTTTATTTTTTATTTTTTGGATTTGTTTATGATGTTGTCCGTGTTTTGTTGAAAGGATTAGGGCTAAGGTTTTTGATGTTAGGAATTTTTTTTGTTTTGCTAGGGTTTTTTTATTGTGAATGTCGATTTCTTTTTGGGTTATTTTTTCTAAGGTTAGACCAGAAAAGATATGGATTGGTTTTTGGATTTGGATTGCATTATTGATTGCGTGGAATTTACCGTCGGTTATTATGAGGATTGTGTCTGCTGTTTTATCTAGGGCTGTTGAATTGCAACCTAAGATGTGGGCTTCGTAGTGAGCACCTTGCTTTATGATGACTTTTTTATTTTGGGATTCTAGGTAGGTTTTGACTTTTGGGACTAGGTCGATGTATTGGATTGTTGCGGCTAGTGATATTGTTTTGCCTGGCAGGGTGTTTAGGATAGATAAGTCTATGTCGGTGTTTTTGAACTTGTGCCTTGTTTCTATAAATAATACCCTCGTTGATTTTGGGTTACTGTTGACTGGGGCACGCTGAGTTTTCATTGATTTCTTTCTTTTTTGGAAAAAGGGGTGCTTCTCTTCTGTTTATGCGACGTACCTCTGCTGAGGCAAAGTAGAAAAAACTTGGATTCCAAAACTTTGTTTTGATTTAGTTTCATTATATAATAGGAGATAAGGAGTTTTTAAAATTGTGGAAAACTTAGAATCGTTCTAGTTCGTCGGATCTTGCTTTTGGGGCTTCAGTTACGCCTTTCTGGATATCGAAAACTTTTGATGGTGTTGCGATGATTGTGTTTTCTCCGAAGCCTGCGATTTTTCCCTCTAGAGCTTCTACTGTTTTTTTAATCTTAGATACTGCTCTTTTTAACTCGATCACGTCTTTTGATTTTAGAGTTCTGATATCGATTACCGCAATTGTGTAGCCTTCTCGTAGAGAGTTTAGGATTGGGTTAATGTCTTCGTAAACTTTTAAGACGAATGTTTTAATTAGGATTTTAGAGTCGGACCTTTCTTGTTCTAAATCTATTTCGATGAAGTCAGAAGAGATTTCTTCGGTGTTTCCCATTATTTTTTTGAATATGTCGAATGCCATAATGTAGTTTCATAATTTTAGTATTTAAATATTTATATGTTTGAGACAATGTCTCAAACAGAACGCTTTGCTTAAGAACGGAAGAATTCGCAGGATTTCTCCTTAAGAACGGCTTTGGTTTAAGATGGGGTTTTGTCCGAGGTGGGTTAGTGTTATGAATGTTAAAGTGGACATGTAGGCATTATCTAATTTTGAAAATTTAAAACAGAAATTTATCCTTGAATCTTCTTCATTACTTCTTCTCGAATTGATTCGATTTTCTTGGAAAATTCTTGCTCTTGTTCGTCTATTGATTTCATTCTTGTATCAATTAGTTTCTTTTTGTTTTTCATGTCTTCTAGAATTTCTTCTTTTGTTGCTTTGATTACAACTTGATTCCCTATTATTCTGGAAACTTCGCCTGATGTTTTTTCGACTTCTTTGATTATGAAATCTGTTTCGTTTGATTCCATGCTGAATGCGTTTTTTTGCATTAAAAGTTGTTGAAAAGATTGTTCCATCATTTGGAGTTCTTGGATTTGTGCTTGAGTTTCTTGATCTAGGTTCGCTAAGGGATTAGGGTTGTTCCCTGCACAATTTCCGCCGCATTCTTCTTCCATTTTAATCTGAACTCACTGTTTTCATTTTATTTCTTGGTTTGTAGAATATCCTTGATCCACATTCTGGGCAGACAAATCGTTTTTTTAAGTCTTCCGACTTTAATTTATTCCCACAATGAAAGCATTTGTATGAAGCCATATTATTTCTTGGTTTTCTGGTTTTTTAAATGATACGCTCCTGATGCGAATTCTTTTCCGCATTTTACGCAGTCCCAGATTGATTTAACTTTTCGTTTTGCTCGTCCTTTACAGAAAGGGCATTCTTGCTTGACTCTTTGTTTTTTCTCTACCGCTACGAGTTTTTGTTTTATTTTACCGTAGCCTGCGCCAAGTCTTCCTGCGCTTCCGATTTTTTTCTTCTTTACTGCCATTTTATTGGTTTTTGGTTTTTAGTTCTTGGTATTCTGTATTTTCTCTGAAAGAGAAAATGAGTCCACGCAGATTTGCCTTCGTGCCTCAAGGGCACTCGGACACGGGTTTTTTAAACCCTGCGAAAAATGCATTTTCCGCAAACTGCAAGCAGTTCCAATCTGCTTTGTTTTGAATGTGATGGGGCCACGCAGATTTGAACTGCGGTCGCGAAGTCCCAAACCTCGAATCATACCAGGCTAGACCATGGCCCCATAAATATGAGGAGATTTATCTATTAATAAATCTATTTCTTTACTTCTGGTGTTGCTGGTGCAACTGCGTCGGCTGCTTTCTTTTCTTCCTCAGCTGCCTTCTCTGCGTCTTCTTCTTTCTTTACCGCTTCTTGCTTTTCAGCAATTGTTGTAAAGTAATCGTCTAGTGTTTTTCGCTTTTCTGGATCAACATCAGTTTTTTTTGCATTAATTTCTTCTGTAAATTTTCCTTCTTCGATATCTTGCATAATTTCTTTTGTTTCTTTGTTCTCGATTAATACACCTAGAGCTTGACATGTTCCGATTACAGATTTTATTGTTGCCATAAAATCGTTTGATAGCATTGCGTCATGCTTTGCTTTTGATACTGAAATTACTTGTTCTATTGCTAAATTTCCAACTCTTTGCTTTAATCGAGCTCCGGATGCCTTTGCAACTCCTAATTCTTTTTTGATTAATTCGGAGGTTGGTGGGGATAGGACTTTGATAGAAACTTCTTTTGTATCTGGATTTACTGTCAGATGAACTGGTAGAGTTACGCCTTTGAATTCTTGTGTCGCTTCGTTTACGTCGGAGATTACTTTTCCCATGTTGATTCCCATTGGACCTAGCTGTTGTGCAACTGCTGGACCTGGTGACATTTTTCCGCCTTCTACTAATAATTTAATAAGTGCCATTGTGATTTTTTGAAAAGTTAGTTTAAAAGATTAACTACTAATCTTCAAGTTCCTCCCTTCTTATTACTCGAATGTTGTCTAATTTTACCGTAACTGGAATCGGAACCGCTGCTCCCAAAAGAGAAACTACGCATTCGTTCTTTGGTTTGTCTACTCGGACGACTTTTGCTTTTTCGTTTTTGAATGGTTCTGAGATGATTTCAATAATATCGTTCTTTTCGATTTTAATGTCAGCTGCGACTGGCTCGAGCATTTGTTTTATTTTGTCATATGATACTGTTTCTCCAATGATTCCCTTGACGTAAGGAAGATTGAATACTGCATCCTCTGCATGTTTGTGGTCTGGTGCCTCTAGAAAAATGTAGCCTCGTAGTCCGTGGGGTCGTGCTATTGCATAGATTCCGATTTTTTTCTTGTTGACTTTATCGGCAATCATTTCTAATGCTTTATCTTCTTTATTTGTTGTAACTTTTACAATGTAGATTTGGGATTCGTGTTCTCGTGCTACTTTCTCAACTTTTGCTTCTTCTTCGATTTCCTTTTCTTCTTCTTCGAGCTCTTTTGCTGGTTCTGTGTTGACTTCGTCTTCTGAGACTAGGGACGGCTTTGATGATCCTTTTATTTTTGGTGCAAATGTGTCTTCTGCGCTGCTATCATCCTCATTATCGAGGTAGTCAAATTCGTCGTCATATCCAATGTTCATGTTTTGTTTCCAACTAGCTCTTAAGATTTCTAAGAACTAGATATTAATTGTAGAAAATTTTGGTTTATAAAAGTTTTGGTGTTTAAAATGCTAACTTCATGACTACGGAAATTGCGAATCCCAATGCACCTATTACCAGAAGTCCGATAACGGTAACTTTTGAGATTGTTTTGAATTCTTCCATTGTTGGTTTTTTTAGAAGTCGCCATACTCGAAGATATTTATGATATTGGGATGATATTTTTCTGGATAGTTTTTTTACCATGTAATTAGATAAGATTTGAGTTTTTAAGATTTGGGGATGTTTTAATTATTCTTCAAAGAATTTGATTCCGAGTTCTCCTTCCATATCTTTTCTTCGGACTTCTTCTATTGGGAGTCGTTCTCCTGAAATTTGTGGAGATTTGACACCTGTTATTATAACCATTACTTTTAGAGATTTTTCTAAATCTTTTGAAATTTGTGCTCCTGAGATTAGTTTTGCGTCGGGGGAAAGTTGTTCTCCGATTTTTTGGACTACTAATTTATATTCTTCTAGAGATAGGTCCGTTCCGCCGATTACGTTTACCAGGGCTCCTTGTGCGTTTTTTATGTCTACGTCTAGGAGTGGATTGTTTAGTGCTTTATCGACTGCTTCTTCGGCTCGGTTAGTTGAGTCGGATTCGCCCATTCCGATTAGTGAGACGCCGCCGTTTGCCATGATTGCTTTGATATCTGCGAAATCTAGGTTTACTAGTCCTGAGGATGTTACTAGTTCTGTTATTCCTTTGACTGCATTTGTTAGGATTTCGTCTGCGACTTTGAAGGCTGTTGGTAGGGGTAAATCTGGTGCGAGGTCTAGAAGTTTGTCATTTGGGATTACGATTAGTGTGTCGACGATTCCTTCCATTCTTTCGAGTCCTTCCATTGCGTTTTCGATTCGTTTCGCGCCTTCTACAGTGAATGGTAGGGTTACTACTCCGATTACTAGGGCTCCTTGTTTTTTTGCCATTTCGGCTACGACTGGTGCCGCACCTGTTCCGGTTCCGCCCCCGAGTCCGCATGTTACGAAAACTAAATCTGAATTTGAGAGTTTTTTCTTGATGTCTTGAGCTTGTTCTTTTGCAGCTTCGGCTCCGATTCGTGGATTAGAACCTGCTCCTAGTCCTTTTGAGATTTCTCGTCCGATTAGGATTTTTTGATCTGCGTTTGCGTAAAGAAGGTCTTGTGCATCGGTGTTTATTGCTACGATTTCTCCGCCTTTGATTCCGATTTCTCGCATTCGTGATGTTGTATTTCCGCCTCCGCCGCCGATTCCGATGACTTTGATTCTTGCGGATTGTTTTTGTAGAATTTGTTCTAGTTCTCTATCGATTTCTGCGTTTGCATTTTGTTGTGGGATTGATTGCATATCTGGGATATCATCTCTTAGTATGTTTTCCATGACTAAAAATGCAGATTTGGGTTTATAATTATTTGTGGGGTTGGGTGATAATTGCTATATAGATAGTTTTTGGTCTTTAATTATTAGTCGTTGGTAAAGCAAAGCCTTTGGCTTCACGACTTGTTTGGCAGAAAATTTATTTCTGGAAAATGGGTAGAATTTTATTTTTTCTTTTCTTCTGTTATTTTTGTTTCGATTTTTAGGTTTAGAATTTCTTCGAATTTTGGCGAGAGCATTTTTATGAATTGTTCGGCTTCTTTTGGGACTGAAAATATTATTGTTTTGCCTAGAAAACCAAGGTTTTCTCTGGCTTCACTTTCCTTTGAATTAGTTGTATCTTTGTCTTTGATTTCATACTCGAAAGTTTGTCGGAAGAGAAAGTCTTGCAGTGCATTGATTTTTTCTTTTTGGTCGGTTATTGTTTTGTTTATTTTGTATGTGTAGGTGACTGGTTTTCCTGCGAGTGGGTTGTTGAAGTCTACGAGTGTTCTGCCTCGGTCGCTTGAGAGCACTTTTACAAGTTGCCCATCTAAGTTTAGCTGCATGCCTCTGACTGGATCAATTTTTTGTTCGTGGAAGTGTTTTGTTGGGACCATTCTTACTAGTTGAGGATTTCGTTTTCCGAAGGCTTGTTCTGGCTTGAGATTTATAGTATATTCTTTTGCTCGCCGCTCGGCGCACCCCTTGGTATCTGGAGCGTCTTTTCCTATTAAGTCATCATCGAAACCCTCTGGGAGCATTTTGTGTCCGACTGATAATATTAGTGGCTTGATGCCTTCTGTTTTGAAGTTGGCTGCTTTTGCATCGGCTTCGATATTTGTGTCGAAGATTTCGTCTGTGTTTGTGATTTTTCCTGTGAATGATATTTCAATGAAGTCGTTTTTATTTATCATGATTTGGGAAGATTGTTTAGGTTTTTAAGAGTTTGGGGATTTCTTAAAAACCAAGGTTTTCACCCAGTAGGTATTTCTGCTGAAATGAGACTGGTGGTTAATCTTTTGGAGATGTCACGCAAAGTTTTATAAAAGATATTTTTTTATTGTTGTTATGGTTGCTAAAGTTATTGACGCTACGGAGATGAGGGTTGGCACGTTCTTGTTGCTTGATGGTGTTGCTCATCAGGTGAAGAAAATGGATATTTCTAAGACTGGGAAGCATGGACATTCGAAGGTTCGGTTTGAGGCTATTAATATTTTTAGTGGAAAGAAAAAGGTTCAGGTTGTTCCTGGGCATGATAAGTTTGAGGTTCCTATGATTGACAAAAGAAATGGGCAGGTTTTATCGGTTAGTGGAAATATTGCGAGTGTTATGGATAATGAGAATTTTGAGAATTTGGATTTGGAGATTGGTGAGGGTGTTGAGGGCATTGGTGAGGGAGTGGAAGTTGAATATTGGGATATTGAAGGAGAAAAGTTGCTAAAGCGAGCACTTTAGGATTTGTATTTTTTTGACCGATAATCTTTTAAAGTAAAATCTTTGATTGTTATTATGGCTACTAAAATTCCAGCTGCACAGAATAGATTGTACAAGAATGCATTTGTTTGTAAAGTTTGTAAGCATAAAATGAAGGTTGAACCCTTGAAGATTATTGGCGGAAAAGTTAGATGTCGGAAATGTAAGGCCCGAGAGTTTAGGCCTGTTAGGAAAAAGTAAGGTTTGATAGAGTTGAAGTGGATATTTAAGAGAGAATTAAATTTGTTATGTTGGATTTTGAGGTTAATATTATTCCATAAAAAATCATGGCATTTTTCTTTCAGAAAAACGCGCATTATTTCTTATGGACACTTGGTTTTATTTGTACCCTCACTTATTTTGTTGGTTTGGCTGGGGCATGCCATTGTTGGTTGGGGTCGGGGTGGGTGCATGTATTAGGTGGTGGGGGGTCGGGGGTTGGAGGTTGGGGAGATTGGGGAGGGGATGTTTGGCTATGGGATTTTGGAGTTGAAGTAATTCTTGATTAGCATGTACGAGAAGTAAATAGTTTTTTAAAGAGAATTTGTGTTTGGTTGAGATGGTGAATTTTTGGGTTTATGATGTCGCGTTTTTGGTTTTGTTTAGTTTGGGCGTTTTTTGGTTTTTGAGAAATCGAAAGGAGGAACTGTCGAGGGAAGGTTGGATTTTTATGTGGCGAACGCAGTTTGGTGTGAAGGCGATTGGTTGGTTTGCTAAGAAGTTTGGCTGGGTTATGGGGAAGATGAAATGGATTATTGTTGGTGTTGGTGCATTTTTGATGGGAATGATGATTTGGATGTTGGGACAGACTGTTGCTATTTATTTACTGCACCCTGAAATTACGAAATTGATTAAGGCTCCTCCGATTGCTCCACTGATTCCGTATTTTCCGAAGCTGTTTGGAATGGAGAATTATTTCCCTCCGTTTTATTTTACTTATTTTATTGTTGCTTTGGCTATTGTTGCAATTGCTCATGAGTTTAGTCATGGGGTTTTTATGAAGTTGTTTAGAGTTAAGATTAAGTCGACTGGACTTGTTTTTTTAGGACCGATTCTGGGAGCGTTTGTTGAGGAGGGGAAGAGTAGCTTTCATAAAAAGGGAAAACTTAAACAGATGACGGTTTTGGGGGCTGGTGTTTTTGCGAATGTTTTAATGGCTTTGTTGTTTTATTTGCTTTATATTATGTTCTTTTTTAGTAGCTTTACGGCGTCGGGATATATTTTTAATTCTTATGGTGTTGCGGCTATTCCTATTGAGAATGTAACTGGGTTTGAGGATGTAAATGGGTTAACTAAGGTTTTAACTGACGATGGAAATTATTACTTGGATGATGGACTTGCTTTGCAACTTGAGGGTGCGAGCAATGAATATTTGATTGCTTATGTCGAAGCTCCGGCTGTTTTGGCTGGAATGAAGGGTGCGATTGTTCAGGCTGATGATGTTAAGATTTTGGGGTTGGATAGCTTGAGATGGTTTTTAGAAAATAAGAATCCTGGGGATGTTGTTAGGTTTGTGACGGTTTTCAATGGATATAATTTTGATGTATCCGAAGATGAGAATGAGATTGAGGAATATGATGTCATGTTGGGTGAGCATCCTGATGGATCTGGTCGTGCGTATTTAGGGGTAGGTCATAATGAAGCGGCTCCTCGGGGGATTATTCAGAAATTTTTAGTTAAGTTTATGGGATTCAAAGAATCGTCTACTTATTATGTTCCAACATGGGATGGTGATTTTGTTTATTTTATTTATTATTTGCTTTGGTGGGTTATGGTTATTAATTTGCTTGTTGCTTTGTTTAATATGATGCCTCTTGGAATGCTTGATGGTGGTCGCTTCTTTTATTTGGCTATCTTGGGAATTTTCGGTTCGGAGAAATTGGCGAAGAGAGCTTATGTGGCAGTGACTTATTTGATTTTGTTTATGTTTGCACTTATGATGTTTTTTTGGTTTATTCGGATTTGGTAAATTTGGTTTTTATGTAGTTTGTCGTCGGGAAAATATTTATTAATAGTTGTTCTATAAAAAACTTAAAACAGCAAGAAATTTAACAAAATTATTTTTAACAAAATTATTTAAAGGAAAGTATCATTGTATTATTGAGTTTCGGCTCTAATTAAATGAGGTGTATAATATATGGCTTTACCAACAACTCCAAAGCAGTGCATGATTAAGATTAAATCTCTTAAGAAACAAGTAGCTGTGATGGAAGC
>DAOWCW010000040.1 GCA_030639395.1 archaeon | reverse complement strand
CCAACCAACAATGGCATGCCCCAGCCAAACCAACAAAATAAGCGAGGGTACAAATAAAACCAAGTGTCCATAAGAAATAATGCGCGTTTTTCTGAAAGAAAAATGCCATGATTTTTTATGGAATAAAACCGACCACCCACTACCAACCACCGACCCCCCACCACCCACTACCCACCACCCACTACCGACCCCCCACTACCCATACAAAGCACGAAAATCAATAACACTTTGAACTATAAACTTCTCAACAACCGCAGAATCCTCGCAGTCTTCCGCATAAATTGTATAGCAACTAGGATTAACCTTATCTTGAACAATTCCCCTCTCTCCTAAATCAATAACAACAACAGTCCTATCCGCTACACTCTCACAAGTCGCAAATCGCCTATTAGTTTCATTAGCAACACCCTCGTCATTCGACCCACTCTCAATCGATCCAACACCAACACCCTGCTTCAAAAAAGCCCCCAAGTCCAACATTACCCTAGACAAATCCCCACGACAAGTATCAACTTCAGGACTAAGCGAAATAATCCCGCCATACTTGAAATCATCCAACTTACCAGAAACCGAAGCATCATTAGCTCTAGGATCCGTCCTCAAAAAAATATTATAATACAAATCAGGATCAGTCAAACTCAAAAACCGCCCATGAAAGATCTCCAAATATTCATATTCTTCAATAACCCAATCAACCCCACCAAATTCAAAAACCTTATTTGACTCAACCCAAAAATACGGAATCAAAACCGAAGCAAAAACAATTCCCACAACAACAATAAACCAAGCCAAAGTAGAATTTTCACTTTCCTTAACCTTCTTACCAATAACCTTCTCAATATCCTCTTCCTTAATTTTCTCCTTTTTTACCATTTCTCAAAATCTCCCAGTTGAACCAGTCGTGAATCTAAAAAACCTGCATCACAAAACAAAATTAAAAATCTCATTTTGTAACCCCCAATATTCTATACAAAAACGCATCACTACCCCTCAAAACATCCCCAACAATAAACACACAATTCTTTTCACTATAAATCCGAGTCTCATTCCCAATTTCAAAAATAATTAAATTAGAATCACAATCCTTAGCCGGCAAATCCACCCCACAAGCCACTTCCCCAACACTTACATTATCCCCTAGCGAAACATTCCCCAAATCCTCGACCTCTGACATCTGACCCCTAACTTCTAATCCTGGGCATGCCTCCTGATATCTCAAAATATAACCCCCAATATTCCTCAAAATCTCACCAGCACCTTCTCCCGGATTTATAAAATAAAGAGGCTGCCCAAAATACATCCCCAACTCAATACTCAAATTAACATCAACATCCTCAACTTCCGAAGGCAAATATTGAAATTCAAAAATATCACCACCAATCGCGGGCTCACCGGAGTCATGTCCGTCGAGGACCAACTTCCACAACCCACCATCCCGAACAAAATCAAACCCATCCTCACTAACAACATCCTCCTCGCTGCCATCCGCACTCATCAACGAATAACCCAAACTCGACCCAACCAACAACGCAATCATAACAACGCCCAAAATAATATTATTCCTCTTACGAACTCTCTCAACATCCGCCATAGTTTTAATTTTTCTCATGATAAAAAAATACTTTCACCAAATATAAACCTTACTCCTCACCAAAAGAATTATAAACTATAGCCACCATAGCCACTATAATATGGAAACAACAACAATACAACTAAGTAAAGAACTCAAAGAAGACATAGCAACTTTCGGATCAAAAAACGAAACATATGACACAATCTTAAAAAGAATATACGCTCTAGCGGTAAAAGAACAATTAAGACAACTCCTAATGTCTGAGGAAGACACCGTCCCAATTCAAGAAGCAATAAAAGAGGCCGAAGATCAGTGGCCAGAGTAATTATTACTAATACATTAAAAAAACAAATCAAAAACAAATTTAAGAAAGATTCTAAAAAAATTTTTAAATTAATGGGATCCTTAGAACAAAATCACTTAAAAGGAAAAGTTATAGGAATAGCAGAAACTCTTACAATAAAAGAATTAAAATACAAATCTTTCAGATTCTATTTTGTCGTTTCAGGCTTCAATTTAAAATACCTAAGCAAAGAAGAAATAGAAAATATTTTAATAAAATTTATAAGAATGTCCGATAAAAAAACCCAACAAAAAACTATTAACGAAATAAAAAATATCTTGCGAATTCTAGGTCCATCAGGATTCTATTAAAATATTCCAATAATACAAAAATAACAAAGCCGAACAAGTCGGGCATCTTTAATGCCCTCACCAAAAGCTAAAAACCAAGAACCAAAAACGCGAAGCAAAACTTCGCTCCCTACCCATGCAACGGATGAATCAGCTCATCACCATCCCGCTTAAACTTTCCACCAACCAAATGCTCACATTGCAATCTAGGATCACTTTTAAAAAACAATTTGACCTATAAATATTATTAGTATCCATATTTACTAACAGTTTTTTGCCACCCACAAAACACTTTCCCTAATAATAATTCAAAAACCTCCCACAATTCAGGATGGAAAAACTAAGCCAAGCCCGCAAATAAAAATTTTAAGCGCAGGTGTCCGGCCCAAAGGGAGAGGACGGCGCTGTTAAGAAATTTTAATTTGCTCTAAATACTATATCATAAAAAAATTTTTAATAGAAAATTGATTTTATGATATAGCTAACTTAAGAGGGTGCACGTCCGAGGGAGATATCTCCCTGGGACATAAAAAAAGCCCGTCCCTTTCGGGGCGGGCGAGAAAATAAAAAATAAATAATTTTTTCTTTACGTTTTGAACTTATGCAGTAACAACAGTAGCTTCAGTAGCAGATGTACCCTTCATTTTAGTCCCGACAGTTGTATCAACGTCGTTATTCAATAAATAAGTAACAGCCTTCTCAGTATCAGCAGCGTTATAACCAGCAACTAGCAAAGCAGTAGTTCCAGCCCTATCAAAGGATTGGATCAAAAACTCACCAGCACCGACACCTGTAGCAGATGTAAACAAAGCCTCACTATAAGCACCACCAAGTAATTCAGCAGCAACAGAGTTGATAGCAGAACCACCAACAACTACTAAATTCTTACCAGCAACAGTAGCAACCTCACTATCCTTAACAGTCATAACACCAGCATCTCCAGTTGTTATAATAGCGTCAGCAGATGTAATATATACATTAGCAGCAACCTCATCACCGTGGTAAACTAACTTAACTAAGTCCTGATCTCCACCTTTATCAAATAAGATTTCAGTAGCAAGAGCAGAGTATGTAAAGTCCCTAAAGACATCACTGTCTCCTATCTCAGAGCTAGAAGCATCAGTATTTGTTGTAGCAACAGTTGTAACAGTAACCTCCGCAGGAGTTTGACCGTTTAATCCGAAAGTCATAGTGATAGTATCGCCTTGTGCGACGTCACCATCCTTATCTTCTTCAACCATAACCAAATCCCAAGTTGCAGGGTCAGCACCAGTCATATTAATATGCCCAGTACCAGTAGCTAAACTATCTATAGGTAAATACACCTTCATTCCTTCAGCGGAATAAAGAACATCGAAAGATGTCTCTGCACTATTGTTTGTAATAGCAACAGTCTTAGCTAACTTATCAATAGCACCAACAGTCAACTCAACATTTCCAATAGAAAACGTATCTGTATTCTTTCGGTCTACTTTAGCATCAGCCCAAGCACCATCTTTCCTATATTGGAAAGTAGTCTTGTTAATAGTACTATCAACCTTAAAGTTAGTCGCTCTCATCAAATAAGATTCAGCATCTCTTCCATCAGTCCAAGAAGCCACAAAGTAGCTATCTGTGTCACCATCGAAAGCAATAGATGTAGTTCCAGTAACCAATAGTTCATCACTATCCTTTCCAAGATATGTGAAACTAGTCCCATCACTATATAGAAGATTAATATCCTCTACAGAATCCTTTAATGGAAAGTTGTTCAAAACAGCACTATCGTCTCCATCATAGCCAATTTCAATAGTTTCTTCTGCAGGATAATCTAATCCTGTAAGAGTCAAAGAAACAGCTTCAAATCCAGGCATAGTAGCAACAGAATCTTCAGCAATGAAAACTTCGTCGTCAGTAGCCCAAACAATTTCTACACTAGTTAAAGCAGTTGTAGTGTTAGTAATCGTAGAGGACATTCCATCAATAGCATCTTCATTCATTTTAATGTCGTTGTCATTTTCAAGAACCAATTTTCCACTACCGATACTAAATTCAACCTTACTAATTCCGGTATCTTTAGCCGAATATAAAATCTCTTTCATACCCAAATAAGAACCATCATCAAGCTTATATGTCTCAGTAGAAGCAATGTCGTTAGTAATTTCACCATTAACGTTCAACTTAGCCGAATCAGCATCTACAAATTCAATAGCAACAGTATATGTCTTTCCACCAGAAGTAATAGTTGCAGTCTCTCCTTCCGCAACAATTGCGTCAGCAGCAGAATCAAGCAAAGTTAACTTTGTATCTGTAGCAGCAAGAACATAGTAATCCTTACCCATGATAGTCATATCCGCAGTAGGCAGATCGGCAAGCAAAGGCTCATCACTAAATTCAAGCGTATATGTTAAAACAGTAGCACCAGAATTAATTTTAAAACCAATACTAGGGTCATCATTCTTATAGTCATTATCGTCAAACATAGTCAACCTTACAGCAGCATCAATGGCAATCTTCTGAGTGAAGTCAAACTCATCGTTATCATCATCAGTAAAAGTTCCATCGTTCAAAAGAACAGGCATCTGGTCTTCATCTAAATCTGAAGAAATAACTTCAGTAATATTATCACCTAAATGATACTTAGTAGAAGTCTTCTCAAACTTAAAAGAATCGCCATCTGTCGAAATAGTTGTAGTTCCAGTCGTAGCCGCGTTAGCGTCTAGATTAGAAGCAACGGAAGCAGCAGCAATGTTATCTGAAGGAGCAGCATTAGCACCAACAACGATAGCAGTATTACTTGTGAACGGCTCAGGGTAAGATGCAGCAGCAGCCATAGCGACTGTAGCACCAACCAAAGCAGTACTTCCTAAAACTGTAACAGCTTTTCTAAATAATTTTTTCATTTTTTTTAAACCTCCTTTCAGCACTATTAGTTTAGCCGCCTTCTTCAAGGCTGTGGAAATCCACATTCAACTTTTCTAACAGTCTGGCAGGTCTTATAACTTAGGGAGCGTCATAAGTTGTCATCTCTAGGGTGTCCCTATGTACACTGACTAGTCAGCATTATTGATAAACAATAACGCTTAATCAACCAACTCATTTTCCCTATATAAAGCTTATCCCCAACCAGCACCAACAGACCCTAAAACACCTCATTTTCACTAGTTTATTTATAAAGCTTTCGTTATTACAAAAAAACACAACACATTATCTACTAACCTATTACTAACTCCTTTCAAATTTTTTACATATAGGGCATAAAATCACCTATATCTCTAAAACATAAGATTTATATATCTAAATAAACTTACCATATAATGAATTTCGGAGTAAAATTAAAAATTTTACGAGAAGATTGCGTTATGCTAAGTTTTCAGAAAACTTTTGCATATATGAAAAACAAGGAAATGCCTGGCCTTTTCCACAAGCGAAGCAACCTCCAACTTTAATAACCGTCAAAGTTGGGTATCTACAAAAGATTTTTATACAAATAAAGCCAAGCTGAATCATGGAAAATAAAGAAAAAATAATAGTATTTGATGACAAAAAGATAAGAAGAATTTGGCATAATAACGAATGGTTTTTTTCTGTAGTTGATGTAATAGAGGCTCTTACAAATTCAAAAAATCCAAAAGGATATCTCAAAGATATGCGTCGTCGCGATGAGCAGCTATCTAAAGGGTGGGGGCAGATTGCCACCCCCCTTTTAATGGGAACTAGAGGAGGGAACCAAGAGACTAACTGCTCCAGCAAAAAAGGAATTTTCAGGATTATCCAATCAATTCCATCCAAAAGAGCCGAGCCATTTAAATTATGGTTGGCAAAAGTAGGCTCAGATAGAATTGATGAAATAGAAGATCCAGAATTAGCCCAAAAGAGAATGAAAGAACTCTACGAACTAAAGGGATATTCTAAAGATTGGATTAATAAAAGGTTAAGAGGTATTGCCATTAGGCAAAACCTAACAGAAGAATGGGATAACCGAGGAGTTGATGAAAATGCCGAATATGCGATTTTAACCAATGAAATATCCAAGGCTACCTTTGGATTAAATATCCAAGATTATAAAAAATTTAAAAATTTAAATAAAGAAAACTTGAGAGACCATATGGAAGATTGGGAATTGATTTTAACAATGATTGGAGAGAAAGCAACGACAGAGATAACCCAAAAAGAAGATTCTATCGGATTCTCCGAATGCAAAGATTCCGCCGCCAAAGGTGGAGAAATTGCGGGAAAGACGAGACTGGAATTAGAAAAATCACTAGAAAAATCACTAGTTTCAAGCGGTAATTATTTGAAAAGAAAAGAAAAGAAAATTAGAGAGAAAAAGAAAAGGCGCATAATCAAAACATTCACAAATCCCTAATACTAAGCCCCAAACACCAGCGCCTCAGCGCTCCCCCCCCCTCATGGCACAAAAACCAAAAACCAAAACAAGATATGTAGACATTAATGTAAACAAAAAAAACTTCGTCTCAAAGTTAATCGGAGAAAAAAAACCCCACGACTTCTCAGACGTCAAACTCTTAAGAAAACTCCTCTCTAATGAAAAATCCCGAATTCTCTACGCTCTAAAGCACCACAATCCAGCTTCAATATACGCTCTCGCAAAACTCATAGGCCGCGACTTCAAGTCAGTAAGAGAAGACATCAAACTTCTAGAAAGATTCGGCTTCATAGAATTCCACGCAGAAAAAACTGGCAAACGAGAAGCTTTAAAACCAGTTCTAATAATAGAAAAACTTCAAATTATAATCGACATCTAGCAAAGCCGAACAAGTCACCGACCCCCACCACCCACTACCGACATCCGACTCCCAACCCGACTCCCAACCAACAATGGCATGCCCCAGCCAAACCAACAAAATAAGCGAGGGTACAAATAAAACCAAGTGTCCATAAGAAATAATGCGCGTTTTTCTGAAAGAAAAATGCCATGATTTTTTATGGAATAAAACCGACCACCCACT
>DAOWCW010000061.1 GCA_030639395.1 archaeon | reverse complement strand
TTGGGTTTTTTAAAGAAGAGGATTATCCCGCCTATTGCGAGAATTATTAAAATTACTAGGACGATCCAATTTGGAGATTTGTCTGGAATGCCGACTATATTTCCTGTTATAATTGTTCTTGGAACAGTGGTTTCGTTTTCTAGAGTTTCTATTATTATCGTTTCGTTTCGTGTTGTGATGTTTTCTTCTTGTTTTGTATTTTGGGTTATTGTTATGTAATGTTTAATATCGTCGTCTTCATCGGAAGAGCTCCTGTAATAATCTTTTTCTTCGTTGTATTCGTATTCTGTCGAAAAGAGCAATGCGTATCTTGAGAGGGAAGCGTTTTCTGGGATTGATATGTTGAAGGTTATGATTTCTTCTTCTCCCGATTCAAGATTTTGTATTTCTATTTTTTCTTTAATTTTTAATTGATAGTTGTAGATTATTGCTAGGACTTTGTCTTCATTTTCACTTCCGAAGTTTGTTATTGTTGCGATGTAGTGTGCGTTAGATGATGTTGTTAAATTATTCGGGCCCTCTATTTTTGTCATGATTACTTTTCTCTCGTCCTTTTTTATTCCGATTGTTATTGGGTTGGATTTGTCTTCGGCTTTTAGACTTGTGCAAATGTCATTATCATCTTTATCGTATGCTTTTACGTAGAGAGAGTATTTTTCCTCTTTGATGTCGGATCTTAGTTTGAAATTGAAGCTTAAGTCATCGTCTTCGTTTTCGTCTAGATTTGTTTCTTTTTGCATGTCGTCGGAGTTATCTGCTAGGAATATTTCTTCGTCATTTTTATCTAAGAAAATTAGTTCTATTGCGAAATCTCTTTGAGAATAGTCTTTGTTTTCTAATTCTAATGAAATTTTTATATTATTGCCTGGGGACCATTCCCATTTGTTTTCGTTGTCTTTTATTTCGTCTTTAATATTAGTGATTTCTAATTTGTCTTCGTCTACTTTGTCATTTTCACATATTTCGATTTTTTCTATTGTTATTTTTTCTTCGGAGTTTTCTACGCATTCGTTATCTTCGTTATTTTCTTTATAGAATTTTATATATAGATCGTATTCTTCTGCGTCGACATCTTCATCGATTTCAAATTCTAGTGATACGCTTTTTCTTTCGTTAGCAGATAAAGAGATCTCTTTTTTTAAGTCATTAGATTCTTCGGCTATTCTTATTGTTTCGTCTCCGTCTTTGAATATTATTTCTATAATGTAAGTTCCACTTTCGTCGTTTTTGTTTTCAATTCGTGTTTCTATTTCTATTTTTTGAAAAGGTTGCCATATCCATTCTTTTGAGTTTTCTTTTAGCATGTCATTGACGGACACTAGTCTAATGCTGTCTTCTCCTGCTGTTCCGTCGTCGCAGAATTCGAAAGCTAGAGCTTGATTTGATAGTAGAATTATTGCTAGAGTTAGTATTATGTTTTTGCGAATTAATATGGAACATTGGTTAAGGTAGTCCTCGTTTTTTTTCATAGAAGTATCAAAGTTTTTGGTTATTTAAATTTAGTTGTTGTTTAGAGGATAAGTTCGAGAATTATACTGATTGCGAAGAAAGCAGATATGGCGATTATTATGGGGAGATTAATTGGCGTTTGGATTTCTGGTTTGGATTTGTTTCGTGTTGAGGCTTTTGCTTTTCGTGCCATGAGGAGAATGAGAATACCTGTTGTGCCTCCGGATATGACACCGCCGATTCCGAGGATAAATGTGAAGCCAACTATTTGGAAATATTCTGCTAGGATGTAGAGAGTTAGGGGGACTAAGGATGTGAAGATGAAGTTTTTGGTTTTGTTTGTTTTGATGTCAAGGCGGAATGTTGCACCTAGAGAGAATGAGAGGACGAAATAGGAGGTGAGCATTGTGAAGATTCCGAGGATTGTTATTAAGGGTCCGAATGAAAGGGTTGCGACTTGTGTAACTGAACTTCCGAGGACGCCGATGAATGTTGCGGAGAAGATGACGTAGAGAATAATGGGAATTGTGGTTCCTATGATTATTGCATTTTTAAGAAGGTGTTCTTGTCCTTTGATTTCTTTTCTGAGTTCTGGGATTGAGGTAAAACCTAGGAGGGCGAACATAACGACTCCGATTGGAGTTATGAAGTTGTTCATGTGGATTGGAATTAGGTTGTGTGGTTGGATTGAGGGTGAAAATCTGATAAATATTCCGAGGACGATTGAGATTACTGCGATGACGCCCCATGTTTCGATCTTTTTGAGACCCTTTAGTCCTTCGCGCAATAGGAGTGTCATGACTAACCAGAAGATTATTCCGAAGAGGATTGGGGGAATGTCTGGTGCTATCAATTGGGAGAGAGATTGTCCTTCTCCGATTAAGTAGGCTAAGAGGGCTGAGTAGGTTCCGAAGATGACGGATGCTAGCATGATTCGTTTGCCCCAGATTCCTAGGTATTTTTCTGCGTAACCTGCGAGTTGATGCTTGCCTCTTGTCCGAAGGGTGATTTCTCCTAAGGTGAGATTTACGAATATCATGACTGCTCCGATTGCTAAGATCCAGAAGAGTCCGATTAGGAAACCGGATTGGGCGAAGACATATGGAAGTCCGAGGATTCCAGCTCCGACGATTGTGCCGGTTAGGGTGAACGTTGTTGCCCAGAATTTTTTGTTGAACCTCATTGTTTTGTTAATGATTTTGTTTTTATAAGGTTTATCACGGGAATTCTTTTAAAGAGATTAGGTTTGGTTTTTTGTAAAGATGGTTGATGTGATTGTAAATGAGGGTTTTGAAGAGGATTCGTTGGAGTTATTTGGAGATATTGAGAATGGTAGTTTTGATTCGTCGGAGTTGTTTAAGTTGAAAATGGATTCAGAGGAAGTTTCTTGTGATTCGGAGATTAATGAGTTGGTTTCTTATGGTATGATTGAGAAAAACTTGGCTTATGATTTGCCTTACCAGAGAGATGGTGCTTTAAGATTGTTGCGTGATTTGAATGCTACAGCTTTACTTGCGGATGAGGTTGGGCTTGGGAAGACGATTACAACTGGGATGGTGATTAAAGAGGGTGTGGTTCGGGGTTTTTTGAAGAGAGTTGTTATTTTGTGTCCTCCGAGTTTAGTTGACCAGTGGCGTCAAGAGATGATGGAGAAATTTGATTTGGATTTTAAGATTGTTGAGAATGAGGCGGATTGGGATTTTGATTTTGTTGTGGCTTCAATTGATAGGGTTAAGGGTTTTAATCGGAAGGTGGGGAAGTTTCGGCATGAGGTGGCACATAAGATTTCTTGGGATTTGGTGATTGTGGATGAGGCGCATAAATTGAAGGAGCGGAATACTGTGAGGTGGAGATTTGTTGATAGGTTGAAAAAAAAGAGGTTTTTGTTGTTGACAGCGACGCCGTTTCAGAATGATTTGTTGGAATTGTATAATTTGTTGCATATTTTGAAGAGAGGACATCTTGGGACTTTGAAGGAATTTAGGAAGAAGTTTTTGTTTCGTGGGAATAAGCGACATCCGTTGAATCCGTTGGAATTGAAGGAGAAATTAGAGGAGGTAATGGTGAGGCGACGTCGGGATGAGACTGGGATTAATTATAAAAAAAGGATTCCGAAGATTGTGACGGTTGAAATGAGTGAGATGGAGAAGATCATTTATGAGAATACGGTTAGGTTGTTGAGGTCGAATTATTTTAGGAAGGATGGAAGTGAGATTAATGGGGCGTTGATTGTGTTTGCGATTTTGCCGAAGGTGACGAGTAGTTCGAGGAGTGCTGTTGAGAGTTTGACGAAGATTGTTGAGAGTGATGTTTATCATGAGGGGACGAAGAAATTTGCTCAGGGTATTTTGGACGATTATAAGAATCTTAAGAAAGATTCTAAGATAGAGAAATTGGTTTCTCTGGTTAAGGAAATTAGGGCAAGGTCAGATGACGAAAAGATTTTGATTTATACTAGGCATCCTACTACTTTGAGGTATATCGTTGAGAAGTTGATTCCACAGAAGTTGAGTATTGTTGAGTTTATGGGAGGACTTGATAGGGAGGAAAAGTCGCGACGGATTGAGAGTTTTAAGAGGGATGAGACGGATATTTTGAT
>DAOWCW010000021.1 GCA_030639395.1 archaeon | reverse complement strand
GTTATTTCGGATTGTGGTGGGGAAAATGATGTTTGTAGCAATGGGAGGTGTGTCGTTTTACCTGAAAGGATTGAGGATGAAGTCGAAGAGGTAGAGATTGAGGAAGAAGTTGAAGATTCTGAGGAAGTTGAGGTTGAAGAGTCTGAGGAAGTTGAAGAGGTAGAGATTGAGGATGAAGTTGAAGAAGTCATTGAGGAGGAGTCTGAGGAAGTTGAAGAGGTTGTTGAAGAGGTTGTTGAGGAGGAGTCTGAGGAAGTTGAAGAGGTTGTTGAGGAGGTTGTTGAAGATGAGCCTGAGGAAAATGTAGAGGAGGGTTTGACAGGTAATGTAGTGCTTGGTTTTTTGAATTGGGTTTCTAATCTTAAGATTACTGGCTCGGTTGTTGGAGATGGGAATACTGAAGATGAGGTTGTTGAGGAAGATGTCGTTGAGGAAGAAGTTGTCGAAGAAGATGTCGTTGAAGAGGATGTCGTTGAGGAAGAAGATGTGGTGGAAGAATCTGTGCCTGAGTTGATTAGTGAAGAAGATGGTATCGTGGAAGATGAGGGGTCGGAAGAAGTTATAGTTAGGGAGGAGCCAAATGATGAAAGAGATGATGAAGACCAAAGAAGAGATGACGAGAGGAGGGAGGATGAGATGAGGGAGCGGTGTGAGTTGGATTGCCAGAGGCCGTGTATTGAGGATTGTATTAGGGAAAATTGTGGAGAAAGGATGGATTGCGATATTGATAGCGAGAGGAGGGTGTGTGAGGATGGATGTGAGCCTGAGGAGGATTGTGTTGATAAGTGTAGCGAGGGTGGGGATTGGTGGAAGGAATTTGAGAAGGAGCATGTTGTTGAGAATGGGGTGTTTGTGGCTGGTGGGCATTGTAGGGTTCTTCAGGATAGGGGTGAGGGAAATATTTGGTTTAGTGGTTGGGGTGAAGATTTTGAAGAGATACAGTGGTTAAAGGAGAAGTATTATGAGGAGGGGCATGATGCTTGGTGTGAAAGGGAATTTGAGAATGCGGCTGAGAGAAGAAAGGAGTTTGAAAAAGGGTTTGATGATGAGTTTGCAACTTGGTTTTTTGAGAAGCATTTAGCTAATTCTGCGGAGGATTGGGAACAGGCTCATTCTGGTATTTATGATTTATATTGGAACAATGTTGATAACTTAATGAGGATGGCTTATAATATGGAGTGTCTTGGGGAGGATAGCTTGGTGGATTTGATTGATTATAAGTTGGTTAATGCTAGTTATAGTAGTGAGTATGGGAGTTTGGAGTTTTGGGAAGAGGTTAAGGAGGTTCAGATTCCTGGAATGAAGGGCAAGGTTGAAATGATTTCTCCTTATATGAGGATTTGGATTTTTCCACCTAAAGAGTTTATTAAGTATGAAATGAAGCTGTCGATGGAGAATGGCGAATTTCCTGGTCCGCCTGAGAAGAAGATGGAGAGGTCTAATGAGGGGGGGTTGACTGCCGAAGAGAAGGAGAAGTTGAAGGGGAATGGGAAGTTTATGAAGATGGTAAGTAGTTTGGCTGATAAATATGAGGGAAGTTTGGATGTGGTTGTTCAACTTAAAGATGATGAAGAGGTTGTTTTTAATTTGTATATCGAGGTGAATGAGGAGGATATTTTAAAAATGGTTCCGATGTTGCCTGAAGATGTTCCAGCTGAAGATGTTCGGGTTGAGTTTGATTTTGATTTGGTTTATGATTTTATTCATACTTCTGAGAGAGAGATGAGCGGTGAGGAGATTGAGAGTCCGCCCTGGGAAAAAAAGAAAGGTGAATTTTCTATTGGTGGTATTATAGATGGGATTAAGATGTATTTTAAGATTAGGAAGATTGTGAATTCGGCTAATTATTATCCTGCTGAGTCTGAGGGGGATGTTAAGAGTTTGTTTTGGGAGTTTACTAAGATGATGGGGGACAAGGATGAGGAGAAGAGAGGAGAGAGGGAGGATGGGGAGTTTGAGGAAGAAGGAGAGAGTGTTGAAGGGATGACTGGCAAGGCTGTTTTAGATGAGGATGAGATTGAAGAGATATTTTCAAGATAATTTTGATTTTCAATGACTTATACTTCGTTGGGTAGTTCTGTATACCCCAAATTGCGGAGTGCTGGGGCAACGAATTCTTGTGTACCATTATACGTCACGGAATCGTTCGTCTTATCTAAGTCTGCTGAAAATCAAAATTTGTTTTAGGAGCGTGATGGAGAATTACAAAGTTTAATAAATTGTTATTCTTATTACATGTTATGGACAAGGATTTTATAGAAAATTGGGTTTCGGGAGTTTTTGAGTTAGATTTATCTGAAGTAAAAAAACTTTTGGAAGTTCCCTCAAGACAAGAAATGGGAGATTATGCTTTTCCTTGTTTTAGTTTGGCTAAGGATCAAAAGAAATCTCCTTTAGTTATTGCTAAGGATTTATCTGGGAGATTGAGGGCTGAATTGCCTAAGGGGATTGATAGAGTTGAAGCTGAGGGAGGGTATGTGAATTTTTTTGTTGACAAGGGGATGTTTGCTAAGAGGGTTTTGGCGAAAGTTAAGAAGAAGGGGTTTGGGAAGTTGGATTTGGCGAAAGGAAAGAAGGTTGGAATAGAATATCCTAGTCCAAATACAAATAAGGCGCTTCATGTTGGGCACTTGAGGAATATGGCGATTGGTGGTGCGGTTTCTAATTTGGTTAAGAATGCGGGGGCACAGGTTGTTCATTTGAATTTATTTAATGATCGTGGAATTTTGATTAGTAAATCTATGATTGGTTATGAGAAGTTTGGTGAAGGGAAAAGTCCTGTGGATTTGGAGATTAAGGGGGATAAATTTGTTGGAGATTTGTATATTAAGTTTAGTCAGATGAGTAAGGAAAATCCGGAGTTGGAGGAGTTGGCTAAAAAGAAGTTGCGGTTGTGGGAGAATGGAGATAAGGAGACTTTGAAGTTGTGGAAGAAGATGAATAAGTGGGTGTATGGAGGAATGCAGGAGACTTTTAATCGGTTTGGGTTGTCAAAGTTTGATAAGAGTTATTATGAGAGCGAGATGTATATGGAGGGGCGTGAGTTGGTTGAGAGGGGGTTGAAGGATGGTGTTTTTGTGAAGAAGTCTTCAAAGGAGGACTCTGCTGGCTCCGATGGTGCTGTTGTGATTGATTTGGAGAGTGAGGGTTTGGGGGAGAAGGTTTTTTTACGGAGTGATGGGACATCGGTTTATATTACTCAGGATTTGTTTTTGGCAGAGAAGAAGGTTAGAGATTTTAAATTGGATAGTTCTTATTATGTCGTTGGTAGTGATCAGGAATATCATTTTAGGGTTTTGTTTAGTGTTCTTGATAAGTTGGGGCTGAAGAAGGATTGGAGGCATTTGAGTTATGGGATGGTTAGTTTGCCTAGTGGGAAAATGAGTTCGCGAGAGGGGACGGCTGTTGGTGCGGATGATTTAATTGACAAGACTGAGAAGATTGCGAAAGAAGGAATAATTAATCGAGCGACTGGCGAGGTTGGGGATTTGGATGAGAGGGTTCGAAGAATTGCTCTTGCTGCGATTAAATATAGTTTGTTGAAAGTTGATGTTCATAGGTCGATTGTATTTGATGTTTTGAAAGCACTTAGTTTTGAAGGGGATACTGGTCCTTATTTGCTTTATTCCTATGCGAGGGCTTCTAGTATTTTGAGGAAGGTTGAGGGTAGATGCCAGAAGTCAGACGTCGGATGTCAGGTAGGGTTGGGGGATAGTGAGATTAAGTTGTTAAAGAAGATTGATTCTTTTGAGGATGTTGTTGTTCGGGCTTATGAGGGATTGGCTCCGAATTTGGTTGCGAATTATTGTTTTGAGTTGGCTAAGGATTTTAATGAGTTTTATCATGCTTGTCCTGTTTTGGGAGATGAGAATGAGGGGTTTCGATTGGCTTTGGTTGGGGCGTTTAGGGTTGTGATGGGAAAGGGGTTGGATTTGTTGGGGATTGGGACTTTAGAGGAGATGTAGTTTAATTTGAGTATATTCTTCTTTTGAATCTTGTCAGTTTTTCAATTCTTGAAGACATGTTCAGGTGGCACTCTTGGTAATTTGGAGAGGCTGGGTCTAGTTTGTCCTGTTCCTGAGATAAGTCACTAATTGCCACATCAAATCTTTCCTTGGGGGCAAGTAATTTTAATAGACTGTTATCCATGATTTTTATTAGATACTATATTTTATAAGTTTTACCTAACAACTTTAAAATTCTTCCAAGCAATTTCAAATAAACTTTCCTAATTTTTATCCCCCTCTTTTTTGCTTTTTGTAATATTTTCGATTTGTCTGCCTCTTGGGAGGATTGGGATCCCCGCTCTTCTTCCGTGTTTTGTTACGGTAAATCTAGTAATTCCGTAACACTTTGCTACTTTGGAGGATTTCTTGCATTTTTTTAGACACTCAATTATATCTTCGATCATTTTTTTAGAGAATCCGGGAGTTCCCACTCTTTTGTTGGGTTTTCTTAATTTGTGTTTTTTTGTCAAATAATAATCTACTGCAAATCTAGAAATTTTTAGTTTTTTTGCTATCTCGGTAGGGCTTTTTATGGTTTTATATGTATTAATGATTTCCTTTTCCTTTCTTGCTGATACTGTTCTAAATTTTGGTTTTATTTCAGGGATTGCTATTTCAAGTTGCTTCCATGTTCTTAGGGCTTCGTACATTCCGGGATCAAGATCGAATAATTGTGTTCTTGACATATTTCCGTAAAATTTTTCGTATTTTCTAAAGAGGGCAAGTGGGTTTTGATTATACTCTCTGCGTCCTAATTTTATGTTGGGTTCTATTTGTATAATTGGTCTTCCTAGAATAGTTGACGGATCTTCTTGTTGTGATATTAATTTTTTGAGTTTTTCGTTGGTTCTGTATTTTTCTTCATTTGGATTGTTTGAGATATATATTAATTCCTCGGTTAAGGTTTCTGAGTTCCGGTATAATGGGTGATTTAGTCTTGTGAAGAATTTTTCCATGTATGGAATGAAGGGATGGAATTTATCTACAAGGTAATCTATGTATGAATATATTTTATCGTGTTTAACTAATCCTAAGTTCTCTATTCCTCTTGTGGCTATATTATATAGCCTCTTTTTTTTATGAGATGGTATGTCATAACTATCTAAAATGAGTTTGATTAATCCTTCTTTTCCTATAGGCTGAGATGGAGATTGCTGCATGTAAATTTTAAATATTGGCGAAGTTAAATTTTTAGATTATTTGAAAGGTTTAAAATTTTTCCAGGCAATTTCAAATAAACTTTCTAGGGCTTGAGCAAAAAATTCTGTGTTTAGCCAAATTCCTACATCGTAACTTGGATGCACATCGTTATCACTTAGAAGCATAAACATTAGTTGTTCTGAGTCTACTAGCATGAATCTTGCATTTAGGTCTTGAATGTTTCTTACTTCTGCAACTTTTGCGAAATCCTTTGCAAATTTTTTGTTATCTGCATTTATTGGTGCAGCTATTTTAATTTTTACGCCTCGTTTTTTTGCTTTTTCTAAGGATGGCAATAATACTTCTAGTTTTCGGCCTAGTCCGTCAGCTGTTGTTACGAGTGTAATTGTGTTTTGTGCTTCTCGAACTAACATATCTAAATGATTGTAAATATTTTGTCGGGATTTTAGTGCACCAGAGAGATCACTTGGTTCGATGTATTTGATTCCGTCAGAAAAAAGACCTGTTAGTTCTTCTAGTACTTCGTCGCCTTTTAATTTTTCTAATCTTTTAGATTTTTCTTTTGCTCCCATTATTAGGTTCTTTTTTACTCGTTCGATTACTTCTTCTGGTTTTAGTGCTACGAATTGGATTGGTTTTCCTAGTTTCATTACTATAAAGCCTTTCTTTTCTAGGGATTCTAGGATGTCGTAGGTTCGGGAACGTGGGACGTCGGAGATTGAAGATAGTTCGCCTGCTGTGGAAGTTCCTCTAGAAAGTAGGGCTGTCCAAACTTTTACTTCGTATAGATTTAGGTCGAATATTTTTCGGAGCCTGCTGAGGAATTCCTCTTTGACTATCATAATGGTTCCAATTCTAAATAGTATTTAAATGTTTCTTTGTATTGTCTGGATTTTAAGGGGTGAAAAGAAATTTTGTCGTTGGTGTTATAATTTATTGAATTTTATTTCGAATTTTTTGATTTTGATTTTTCCGACTTCTGAGTAGTCAAAGTTTTTATTTGACTTTATTAGAGAGATAGTTTTTGCACCGACACGTGTTTTTATGAAGTCTAGTTGGGATTCTAGGATGTCGTTAAAGTCTGAGGTTATTTCTAGTTCTATTGTTTCGGATTTTATGAGGTTGTTTTTCTTTCTTGTTGCTTGAATTTTTCTTGATATTTCTCTGGCGTAGCCTTCTGCTTCTAGTTCTGGGGTTATGTTTGTGTCGAGCTTGACGTCCAGTGTTTCGGATTTTTGGTATTCTATTTTTTTGATGTTGAGTTCTTCTTTGATTATTTGAGAGAGTTCTTTATTTGGTTGGATTGGCGTTGAGACTGTTGCTTTTGCTAATGGCCATTTTATTCCGATGTGTTCTTTGTCTCTTTGTCTTAGTGCAACTGATACGATAGTTCTTGTGGTTTGCATTTTTGTTTCGAGGTCTTTGTTAATTAGAGATTCGTTTGTTTTTGGATAGTCTTGGAGATGGACGGAGTTTTCTTTGCCGTTGATGTCTTGGTATATTTTTTCTGTTGCGAATGGGATTAGTGGTGCTAGGATTTTGGTGATTTTGTTTAATACGTAGTAGGTTGTTTTTCTTGCATATTTATTGTCTTCGTTGAGTCGGTTTCGGGAGTTTCGGATATACCATGTCGAGAGGTCTTCTATGTATTTTTTTATGAAGGCACATGCTTTGATTGTGTTATATTTTTCTAGATTTTTTTGGACGACTTTGTTTAATTCTTCGGTTCTTGAGATTATCCAATTGTCTAAGATGTTTGGAGATGTTTCGAATTTTTTATCGTCTTTTTGTTGGTATTCGGAATAGAATCTTGCTACATTGTAGAGTAGGACTGTGATTTTTTTGTAGATTTCTTCGAGGCCTTTTTCTGAGAAGTTTATATTGTCGCCTCCGATTACTGGGGATGCGAGAAGATAGAATCTTAGAGTGTCTGCTCCATATTTGTTTAAAATGTTTAGTGGGTCTGGATAGTTATTTAGGGATTTGGACATTTTTCTTCCGTCTTCTGCCTGAATGACCCCTGTTGTTAGGACGTTTTCGAATGGGATTTCGTCGAAGAGGATTGAAGATAGGGCCATCATATAATAGAACCATGCTCGTGTTTGTCCGATGTATTCTGTGACGAATTGTGCTGGGAAGTTTTTGTCAAAGAATTCTTTGTTTTCGAATGGATAGTGAAATTGGGCGAAGGGCATGGCTCCTGATTCAAACCAGCAGTCGAGGACTTCGGGAATTCTTGTGTATTCTTCTCCGTCGATTTTTAGTTTAATTGAGTCTAGAAAGTCTTTGTGGAGGTCTACGGACTCGGTTGCTGGGAGGTTGATGGCGTGTTTTTTCAGTTCTTTGATTGAACCTAAGACTTTGATTTTTCCTGATTTGGATTTCCAGATTGGTATTGCTGTTGCCCAGTATCTGTTTCTTGTGATGTTCCAGTCTGGTGCGGTTGATATATTGTGTTGCATTCTGCCTTCTTTTAGGTAGTCTGGAATCCAGTTTATGTCGAGATTTAGTTTGAGGAGTTTGTCTTTTATTTTTTGGATGTTGACGAACCATGCTGGGAGTGCTCGGTAGATTAGTTTTGTGTCGCATCGATAACAGAAGGGATATTCGTGTTCCATTTTTCTTGACATAATTGCTTTGCCGGATTTTTTTAGGTCGATTACGATTTGGGTGTTTGCATCGTGGACTAATTGTCCTGCATAGTCTTTAACCTCGTCTGTAAAATGTCCTGTCTCGTTTACTGGTTGAACCATTGGGATTTTGTATTTTCTTGCTATGATATTATCTTCTTCTCCGAATGCTGGTGCTGTGTGGACTATTCCTGTTCCGTTTTCAGCTGTTACGAAGTCTGCTGTTAGGATTTGGAATGAGTTTGGGTTGTCTTTGAAATAAGGAAAGAGTGGCTCGTATTGTTTTCCTTCTAATTTTTTACCTTTGATTTCTTTTGTTATTACGTATTCGTCTTCGGATTTATAGAATTTGGAAATTAAGTTTTTTGCTAAAATATAGGTGTTGCCGTCGGATTTGTCTTTTACGTATGCGTATGTTAATTTTGGGTTGAGTGTTAGTGCTAAGTTGCTTGGGAGTGTCCATGGCGTAGTTGTCCAGGCTAAGAAGAAGGTTTCGCCTTCTTGGGGTGTGGGTGTGTCGGGGTGTGGGTGTGTAGGATTTTTAAGTTTGAATTTTACTGTTACTGTCAGATCTTTGATTATTTTGTAAGAGTTGTCCATTGCGATTTCTGATTTTGCTAGGGGTGTCGCACATCGTGGACAGTACATTAGAATTTTTTCACCTTCGTAGAGGTAGCCTTTTTCGTAGAGTTGTTTGAATGCCCACCAGACTGATTCAATGTAGTTTGTGTCCATTGTTTTGTAGCCACCTTCCCAGTCTACCCATCTTCCGATTCTATCTATGTATATTCTCCATTCTTTGTCGTGCATTAGAACTTTTGATCTACAGTAGTCGTTGAATTTTTTGACACCCATTTTTTCTATTTCGTCTTTGGAGTTTATTTTGAGATCTTTTTCTGCGATTGATTCAATTGGTAATCCGTGACAGTCCCAACCCCACGTTCTCTTAACATATCTTCCTTGCATTGTGAAGAATCTTGGGAAGACATCTTTTAAGATTGAGGGGAGTAGGCTTCCGTAATGTGGGAGTCCGGTTGCAAAAGGTGGTCCGTCGTAGAAAATATAGGGTTTGCCTTTTTTTGTTTTTTTTAGGGAAGCTTCGAATGTTTTGTTGTCTTCCCAGTATTTGGATATTTGTTCTTCAGTTTCTTTTATTGATGTCATAATATATTATGAAGAGTTAGTTATTTAAGATTATTGAATTGTTTATAGAAAGGATCTACTTTGAATTTTTGTTTGTTTATTTTTATGATTAGATATTGATGTGCAGTTAGAAGTTTTGTGACGTTCCAGTGTTTTGTGATGTCTTTATTTGTGAATTGTTTTGTTGTTTTAAGTAGGGTAGAGATTACGAGATTTTGTTGATGGCATGCTAGAAAACTTTTTTTGTTTTTTAGAATTTTGTCTATATCAGAATTGAAAAGTTTATGATATAGTGCTAGTTTGAGTCTATCTTTTTTTCCGGTGTAATTTTTTGTTACAAAATTGAATATATTTTCTAGGGTTTTTTGCTTTGTTTTTGCTTTTAATTTATTTGCTGTTTTTTGGATATAGATTGAATTTTGTTGTTTTGATTTTCTTAAGTAGAAATTTGGGAGGATTATGAATGGGAGTATTGTTGCGAATATTATCCAGATTGTTATGGCGGTTATTATTAGGTTAATCATCATTTTTTTAGTTTTTCTAGCATTTCTTTTTCTAGGAAGTGGAGAGTGGCTGGGATGATTATGCAAAAGGGCATAGGGCAAATATTTTGCGTTTGCGAGAATAATTTGGCGAGGTTTTTTGGTGTGTCGTAGAATATTTTTTGGGAAGGTGTTCCTGCGTGGGAGATTACAACGATTTTTTTTGGGAAGGTTAGTGTTCGTCGCTCGGTGCACTCCTTGGTATTTGAGGTGTCTTTTTTTGCGGATTCTAGTAGTTGTTGGATTGCGTTTTTGATTTCTAGTCCGATGTCGGTTAGGATTAGAGTGTGGGCGTCGATGGATTGATTTTGTTTTATGTAGTTAATGAAGGAGGTTGGTTTATTGGTATGTTCTGTCCAATTTGGCATTGAGGTTGTTTTTCCGAATTTGTAGAGGGAGAGTCCGGTTTCGGCTATTGTTGTTAGGACTGAGGCATTGTGGAATATTTGGTGTGGGATGTTTTGTTTTTTGCATTCGAGAATTAATTGCATATGGGTTGTTGCTGAGAGGGCGTCGCCGTAGACTAGGAGAGCTATGTTTTGGGATTTGGCTTCTTTTAGGATTGATTCGTTTTCTACACTTTGCCTATTTAATTCGATGATTTTTATGTTGTATATTTTTTCTAATTCGTTTTTAGAGTAGGGAAAGTTTACGGTGTAGTTTTCTAGGTAAATTTTGTCAGCTTGTTTTAGGATTTCAATTGCATTTAGAGATATTGAGTCTTTGTTCATGCCGATGCCTATTAAAAAAAGCCCTGCTTTTTTTGGTGACAGGTGACAGGTGACAGGTGACAGGTTTTTGTTGCGCGGTTTTTCCGTGCTGCTTGGGTTGCTTTTGTTATTTTGTTCCATGAGTTTGTGATGATTTTTTTGGTTAAGAAGTTTTTGGTTATGCTTTATGCCAGGTGTGTGTTGTGATTAGGATGAAAGTTAGGGTTAGGGTTATTTGTTGATTTTGAGAGATAAAGATTGCGATCAGAGCGATTAGGATTTTTATGAAGGTGGGGAAATATTTGGTTTTATTGTAGATTTGTTTTTCGTCTTGTGTGGCTTTGACACAGAGATATCCTAGT
>DAOWCW010000022.1 GCA_030639395.1 archaeon | reverse complement strand
TCTACTGGGACATTTCGGATTTTATCTATTGGTAGGGTACAGGGTCCAGCTTTGAAAATTGTTGTGAATCGTGAGAGAGAGATTGAGGCATTTAAACCTGAGCCTTATTGGAATGTGTTTTTGCAGGTTAAGGATATTAAGGGACAGAAGTTGGAGGTTAAATATCCTAAAGATATTTTTAATGAGTCGGAGTTATTGAGGTTTAAGCATTTGCAGGGGAAGAAGGGCGAGGCGAAAACTAGTGTTAGTGAGAAAGAGATTGTTGCTCCGGTTCCGTTTGATTTGACTACCTTGCAAACTGAAGCTTACAAAAATTGTGGCTCGACTCCTGCTCAGACAATGAAGAGTGCACAGGGATTGTATTTGTTGGGAGCGATTTCGTATCCTAGGACTTCGAGTCAAAAATATGATGTTTCGATTGGTTATGATAAAATTTTGAAAAGGCTAAAGAAGTTTACATCGAAGGTTAAGTATGCTGTTAATGATAAGCCAACTGAGGGAAAGAAAGTTGATCCTGCGCATCCTGCGATTTATCCTACTGGTGAGAAAGTCAAGATTCCTGAAAGAGATAAAAAGATTTATGATTTGATTGTGAAGCGGTTTATTTCGTGTTTTTGTGAGAGTGCTATTTTGGAGAGGAAGAGGGTTGCTGTGAAGGTTGGTGGTCTTGGGTTTAGTGCTAATGGGACGCAGATTAAAGAAAAGGGTTGGATGAATGTTTATCCACATGGGACGAAGGAGTCTAAAGTCCCGACGATAGATGGAGAGGTTGATGTTTTGGAGATTCGAACTGAGGAGAAGGAGACGAAGCCGCCTAGAAGATATAGTGCTGCGAGTTTGATTAAGGAGTTGGAAAAAAAGAATTTGGGAACGAAGGCTACTCGGGCTAGTATTATTGAGACGCTTTATTCTAGGGGTTATGTTAGAGAGAGAAGTATTGAGGTGACGGAATTGGGAATGAGGATGTGTGAGACTTTGGAGAAATTTGCACCGGTGATTCTTGATGAGAAAATGACATCTAGGATGACTGAGGAACTTGATAAAATTGAAATTGCGGAGGATGGCTTTGAAGAGATGGAGAAGAAGGTTTTGGAAAATTCTAAGGTTGTTGTGCGTGGCATTGCGGAGGGGATGACGAAGAATTTGGAGGAGATGGGGAAGAGTTTGGCGGACGCTAATGCTATTGTGTGGGAGCAGGAAAGGGAGGCGAATACTTTAGATAAATGTCGAGTTTGTGGGAAGGGGAATCTGAGGGTTATGTATGGGAAAAAGTTTGGTAGATATTTTGTGAGTTGCGATGCTTATCCTGATTGTAAGACGACGTATAGTTTGCCTCCTAAGGGGCAAATGCGTCCTGCTAGAATCAAGACGATAGATGATAAAGGACAGAAGACGGAAGAATTGGAGCATTGTGTGGAGTGCGGATTTCCTTTGATTCAGAGTTTTCAGAGAGGGAAATCGCCTTGGAAGTTTTGTTTTAATATGGAGTGTTCTAGTAATGAGGAGGCAGCTAAGAAGAAGGCGGAGTTTAAAGCGAAGATGGCTCTAGAAGCTAAAGCTTCTAGCGGTGGTCGGGAGTCGGTGGTCGGTGGTCGGAAGACTGGGGCGACTAGGAGGAAGGCTGGGAAAAAGGCTCGGAAAAAGAAAGGCTAGACTTCGTTTTGGACTATCTGTTGTAAAGTTTGGAGATGTCTTATGATATTCAAATGTCCTTCCCTGCTCCACATTATTTCTGGGGCTTGCGTATGTGAATTATAATTAAATGGGGACATTGATGAGCAATATGCTCCGACTCCCCCTATTACTACAAAGTCTCCTATATCTGCGTTTGCCATTACTCTTGGGATTATATGACCTGCCTCATCTAGACTTTGAGAGTCTCCGCTTTCGCAACATCTCCCTACGATAACTCTCTCGTCTTTCTCTTGGTCTAGAGAGCTTAGGTCTGTCTCTGTAGATAGCAATTCTCCTGAACTCGAAACTACATGTAGTGGGTGTTTTGACCCGTAAAGAAGCGGCCTTGTATTAACTTCCATCCCTCCGTCAAGCACTAAAAACTCAAAGCCATCTGGACCTGTTTGTTTTTTGTCTATAACTTTTGTTACTAGATACCCTGAATTTGCTACTACAAAAGTCCCAGGTTCAATTTCCATTTCCAATTCTCTTCCTGTTTTTTTTGCAAATTCAGTAATCTTTTCTGCAGCATACACTCCGAGATCTTGAATATCTGCGGAGATTTCTCCTGGCATTCTAGCTTCTCTTAGTCCTCCTCCGAAACTTATTTTTGAGATTGGTTGCTTAAATCTCTCTTGCAGAAAATAAGTTTCTACAATCCCTAATTCTCTGTCAATATTTTCTCTCCATTTTTGAGGATCTCCTCCAGACCCTATATGGACGTGAACTTGATCGAATGTCACTCCGCTAGCCTTAGCAAAAGACAAAGCCTCTTCTATGTCCGTAAGATGTATTCCGAAGCAGGAGTATTTATCGCCTGTATTTCTTGTTGCAGATTCTCCAGATCCAACTCCTGGATGGACTCGCATAGAAAGAGGAATATTTCTTTCTGAGGCAAAATCTGAAATTAATCTTAATTGTCGCATTGAACACACATTATATTTCAAGCCATGCTTCATCATGGATTCTAGCTCTTGTCTGTCCTCTCCTTCTGGGACCTCTTGGGTAGTTAGCATTATTTTTTCTGGAGCTATCCCCGCATATGTTGCCCTTCTTGCTTCGTTTAGGGAGCTGGCATCTATCCCCAATCCATTCTGCTCGCAAATTGTTTTCAGCACACCCTTTGTAGAATTTGCCTTCATTGCATACCTTACGTTTAAACCATATGCATTTGGCATTGATTTAAGTTCCTTACATTTACTGTCAATAATTTTCTGGTCGTAAAGATAGAATGGGGTTGTGGTAAGGTTTGCTGCTTTAACTACAGTTTGTGCATAAATTTCTCCAATTTCTTTTACAGGAAGCATTTTATTCGTCATTTTACATAAAGTTCTTTAGGAGTTCTTCTCGCGATCTTGGGCTTAAATCCGATGGGGCCAAATCTGCCATTGTAAACGCGCCAGCTCTTCCTTCAAGATTGAGTTTTTTCGCTGCTCTAGCGCAAGCAACTAAAATATTTCCAGTTGACTCCGGGTTGCTTTCAAACGTATTAGAATATTCTATAATTGCTCTGCTACCTTTTGCCGTCTCTCCAATTGCTATAACTGTTCCATCATGCGGCATTGTTTTATGGTTTGTATCTAATTCTTCTTGAGAAACAAAATTTACGGTTACATCATGTTTTGCAAAATAAACTGGCATGTTTCTTATTTTATCCTCAATTTTACTTTTATTTGCCCCGTCTTCTGTAACAACATAAATTTCTCTGCTATGCATCTCTTCTGGCTTCAATAAGGGATTCTCTCCTCTCTTAACTCTTTCCATTGCTTCTGTAATTGCGTGAGTGTACTGTCTTGCATCTAAAACTCCTGGCACCCTTCTTACTGCGTCGGAATGCCCCATGCTTAGTCCCCCTTTTGGATTTAGTCCGTAGAATCCTTTTGGAACACATCCTGGAATAAACGCGTCTGCTAAAATTCTGTTCATTGAGAATGTCCCGGGGTCCCATCCTGCACAGACTATTGATGTATGACCATTTTCCCTAGCCACTTGTTCCATTTCTACAAAATATCCCTTATTTAGCTTGTTCGTTTCTGTGTCAACAAATGGATGAATGTGCGCGTGAGTATCGAAGCTATCTACTGTACTATAGAGTTCGGCGAAGGCTGGACCTTGAATTGGTAAATCGTTTTTTGAACCGCCACATAGGATTGTTACATCTGCCCTCACATCTATTTTACCGTTTATAATTTTGTCTTGAGAATATATTGGAACTAAATCTCCAACCATGCTTGCAACACGTGAAGGATCTCTAGAAACAATTCCGACAAGATTTATATCTTTATTTATTTCTATTGCATCAACAACGCCTCTTCCTATGTTTCCATATCCCACAACCAAGACGTCTGTTTTTCTTGTCATTAATTTTTCTCGCATTTCTTATATTTAAGTTTATATGTCCTAAAAAATATATTTAAAACAATCCCTTTTTCCTAATCCCCATATCAACAATTTCAAACGCTAATTCTTTTTCCGGAAGACTTCTGTGCTTTTTCAAGATAAGAGATCTTTTTCCATAATGACTTTTTATTTCTATTAAACATTTAGACCAGTATTTTAAGAGGTCGCCACCGACCATAGACACGCGCTTTTCGCGTGTCCGGAATTCGGCGTTCGGAGGTTCGGAGGTTCGGTCAAATTGGGCGTAGACTTGGTTTGTTATTATTACTGGGATGCTTTGTTTTCTTGCGATTTCGTTTAGGATGCGGAGTTGGTTTGCTAATTTTCTGTTTACTATTGATATTTTTTTCTGGTCGTTTGCTGAGATTGCTTCGCCTAATTCTAGTCGGTAGAGCATTGCTATTGAATCGATTATAATTAAAGAGATAGATTCGTTTTTGACGTGCTTTAACATTTGCTGAAACGCTTTTTCTTGTTCTTGGAATGAGGTTGGGTTTAGGAGAAAAATATTTTGTAGGTCTCGCTCGATTTCTTCCTTATTACCTCTGTGAATTTGTCTGAAGCGTTCTGAAGAGAAGCCGCCTTCTGTGTCGATGAAGATTGTTTTGTTTTGTTTTTTTGCTTGGGATGTTGCTAGGATTATTGCGAGGTTTGATTTTCCGGAGCCTCCTGGTCCGTAGAGGGTTGTGATTATATCGGTTTCGTAGCCACCGTGGAGAAATTGGTTTAGAATGTAAGAGCCGGCGGAGATTTTTTGTTGCATGAGATTGAGAGATAGATTAAGATTAAAAGAATTTGTGTGATAGAATTATTTTAGCTTTTTGAATTCGTCAACTGTTTTGTCGATTTCTTTTTCTAGTGTTTTGATTGCATCTTTTAGAAGTTTTTTTGGGTTGTCGGCTTCAATGTGTAAAACTGGGTTTGATGTTTGGTGGGCTTTTTTCCAAGCTGCTAATTTTGCACCTTGTTTGTTTAGGTATACCCTAAGAACTTCTGCTATTGTTAGACTTGAGATTTCTATATCTAGGACGCCTTTTTCTTCTTTGATTATTTTGATTTCCATAAGTACGAAGGAGCAAAATGGTTTTTAAGTCTTGTGATTTTGGGCTTGCTCCAGTTCGCTTCGCTTTCAGTTCGTAAATCTTCGATTTACTTTCAGTTCGGAAAAATTTATCATTTTTCCTGTCAGTGCGCTTCGCTTTTGGTAGAGCGACTTTATCACCCGTTAAGTTTGGACTATTCTTTATTGGCAGAATTAGAAGGATATAAAAGTATATGCCTGTTATGTTAGGTATGTGGTATTTGAAATATAAGTATCGGCATAGTGATTGTATTTATGCGGATAAGTTGAGGGAGTTGAAGCTGGATGGGTTTTTTCATCATTTGGGGGAATATGCTAAGGGAAAATATGTTTATACTTCTGCGATGATTCGATTGGTTGGTGAGAGGAAATCTGTTAGGAAATATATTATATATTTGAAAGGGCATAAGAAGATTGCGAACTTAGAAGTTTATGAGAATGCGATTTTTGTTTTGGCGAGACACAAGGCAGATCTTTCTTTGTATAAAGCGATTAATGATTCTGTTTTGATTTATCCTAGTCCAGCTTATTTGACTAAAGATGGTTTTGAGATGATTGAGGTTGCGGCTTGGGATAGGAAGGTTATTTCTGATATGATTGATTCTATTGAGAAGAATAAGACTACGACTTATTTTGAGATTTTGCAGTTTAAGGAGAAGAAGTTGGATGATATTTATGTTAGTCGGTTGTTTCCGAAGTTGGCGGAGAAGCAGAAGGCTGCGATTAATTTGGCTTTCAAGAAGGGGTATTATGATTTTCCGCGGAAGGTTAATTTAGATAGTTTGGCTAAGATTAGTAAGGTTTCTAAGCAGACATTTAGAGAGAATTTGAGGAAGGCTGAGGCTAAGGTTATTCCTAAGTTTGTTTTGGATTAGAATTTTTTGCGTGTAGGTGCCTGTTATGTAAGGGTGAAATTTTATGTATGTTTGTTACTGTTTAATGATAACATGGGAAGACAACAAGCAGGACATAAAAATAAACATGCGAAAGTTAATGGTGGAAAAATCTTTGGGGATGCCCTTAGAGAGATATCTCCAATCGTAAATGATTATATCCAAGCTCAAATTAAAGACCTTGAGCTGCCTTCTGATCTTGAAAAAAAATTATTAGAATTGCCTCAGAAACGACAATCTAAAAATATCTTGAGACCTACTCTTACATATCTAACTTACAAGGCGCTCGGCGGACAAAGAACAGTGGAGGAAGTTTGCCCTCTTTTGGCAATTTCTGAGTTGAATAATTATTATTGTTATTTGGACAATTGGATTCTGGATAACAAGAATGGAGTTGCGGATAACCCCGAAGAAGTACGAAAGATGACTATCTCATCTCAAATTTTTAGAGACCTTACTCAAAAGGTCATTGAAGAGTCTCCAATTTTGGGAAGGCAAAAACGTGAAATTTCAGAAAGACTTGCCAAGACAACTATGCTTTGTTATGAGGGGCAATTTAAGGATCTTGCCATGACAATTGATACATTATCAGAATACGCTGGAGACGATGAGTTTTTGAAAATATATCAAGAAAAGTCGCACTTGCAGAGTGGTTTTCTTTACGGACTTAGTGGAGAAATTGGAGCGATTCTTGCAGGGGAAACTTATGATACTGTGAGTCTTGCTATGAACTTACTGGGAACTGGGGTGCATATAAGTAATGATTTGGGGGACTTTGCAATATTCACCAATGAGGATGGGTCATTTAAACTCTACCAAGACCAGATGGCAGATATAATTAACGGTCGGTTATCTTTCCCCTCATATCATGTTTTAAAATATGGGAATGAAAAAGAACGGAATTCACTCATAAAACTAATAGGTAATCGGCATTCGACAGATGGAGAAAAAATGGAAGCTTCTAGATCGATTATGACTTCTGGGGCATTTGATCAAACTCGGAAGAAACTTCTTAACTGCTACTATAGTATATACAAAAAGACAATCAAACAACTTCCGGCCTGCCCAGAAAGAGATGCGTTAAGTTCTGTAGGAGAAGCTATTAGGTATAATAAATATCTGAAGGCATTAAAGAATATTGATGTTTCTTGATTTAAGACTGGATTGTAGAAGTTCCATCTTTCCTGACTCGGATTACATGGTCCACAAATCCCTCTATTTTTTCTTCATGAGATACCAATATCATCTGCTCGGCTTTGAGTTGTTCGAAGATGTCTCGCATTTTATCGATTTGTTCGGTCGCGAATCCGTCGGTTGGCTCGTCTAGGATTAGGATGTCTTTTGTTTTGATTTGGGAAAGGATTGAGTTTAGGACTTGGTTTAGTGCGAGTCTGTATGCTAGGGCTGTTGCTGTTCGTTCGCCACCTGAGAGGAAGTCGTAGTCTATTTCGTAGTCTTGGTTTGTAATTATTGGGGTGAAGTCTTCATCTAGTCTGACTGATAGGGAATCGGATACTAGGGCAGAGAACCACTCGGAGAATATTGCGGAGAATTCGTTTCGGAGTTTTGCCATGACATTTTTTTCCGTGAGGTTTATCATTGTTATGAATTTTTCTTGTATCCAATCTTGGAGACTTCGTAGGTGATTTACTTCTTCTCTGAGTTTTTCTTTGGATTGTATTTCGGCTGAGAGATCTTGTAGTTTTATTTTTAGGAGTTCTAGTTCTTTTGTTTTTGTTGCTATTGTTATTTCTTTTATCCTGAATATTTCGTTTATTTCTTGGAATTCTTTTTTAACCTGGTCGAATTCTTCTTGAGATTTTGAGAAAGTTTGTATTCTGGTTTCGAGTTGTTGGAGCTGTAATTCTAGTTCTTTGATTTCGTTGGATGTTCTGTCTAGGACGAATGCATCGGATTTTATTTTGGTGAGGATAGTTCTTTGATGTTCTGCTTTTATTTTGTCTTGTTTGAGATTTGATTGGTCTGTTTCATATCCTCTGATTAATTCTTTTTCTTTTTCGAGTTCATTTTCTAGGGTTTGTTTTTGTTGTATCTTTTGTTCTAGTTCTCTGTCGATATCTTCTATGTCGTATTGGGTTTGTTTTTCGATTCTGCATTTATGATCTTGCCCTACTCTTTGGAGGCAGGTTGGACAGTTTTCTAGGGAGACGACTTTGTTTTTTAGTTCGAGAGGTCTTTCTTTTTTGGAGTTTAGAACGGAGACTTGGGATGTGACTTCTAGAAATTTTGCGGATTTTTCTTCTAAGGCTCTTTTGTGTTTAGATAGGAGTTCTGAGACTTCGTCTAGTCTTTCTTGAGAGAAGGAAGATTCTTCGTGAACTTGTTTTTGCATTAGGACTATTTCTTTTTTCATTCTGAACTCTAGGTCTTTTTTTCCTTGAAGTAAGACTTGGGATTTTCCTAGGTCTGATTCTAAAATTCTTTTTTCGTCTAGAAGTTTTTGGTAGAAGATTAATTTATCTTCAGTGTTTTGTTTTGAGAGGATTAGATTTTGATATTCTATGTTTAGATTATTTGTTTCTCGTGTTAAGATTATTTTCTTTTCGTTTTCTATGGCGGATTTTTCTTTTGTTAGGTTTAGTTCTGAGGCTAGAATTTCTTTTATTCTGACTTGTTCTTTTATTTTTTGAAAAAGGATTTGCGAGTTTTCTTTAATTCGTTTATATCTGTCTATTCCGAAAATGTGTCGGAGTGTGTCAAGTCTTATTTCTGGTCTTTCTTGAACTATCGCTTTCATTTCTTCTTGTGGGGTGTAGACTGTAAATTTGTAAAGGAGGTTTGATTTTTTTACGAATTCTTTTGGATATTGTAGAAGCGTTATAACTCTGTTTTTCATTTCTGATGTTGAGAGTTCTTCTTGTAAGTTGTCTGTTGTTATGATTTGTGAATCTTGTGTTATTGAACCTGATTTTGATTTTTTGATTGTTCTCTCGAGCGTGATTGCCTGTCCATCTATTTCTAATTCTAAACATGCATAGGCTGAATCTTCTCCTTGTCTTAAGATAGAAGCTCCTTTCTGCCCAGGCTGTAATCCGAAGAGTGCAAATTGGAGACCTAGGAGGATGGAGGTTTTTCCTGACCCTATATCTCCCGCTAGAAGGACGGAGCCTTTTGGGAAAATTATGTTTAGATTTTTATAGCTTCTTATGTTTTCTAGTTTTAGGGATTTGAATATCATTGACTTAGTTGTTTATTTTAGGTTGCGCCATCATTTCGTTTAGTTTTAATATATTTTTCAGTTCGGTTAATAGTCGTTCTTCATATGTGGCAGATTTTTCGTCTTCGTTTTTTTCTACGGATAATGCTGACATTAGTTGCGGAAAATATTTGTTGAAGTCTGTTGGATTTTGTTTTGAATATTCGTGTAGGATTTGGGCTTCTATTTTTTCGATGTTATCTTCGGACGTTGCTTCTATCTGGAATTCTGTTTCCTGAATTTTTATTGAGGAGATGTTTCGGAGGTATGAAAATGCTTCTTTCTTTTTTATGAAGTCTTCTATTTCTCCGAACTTTATGTCGCCGGTTTTTCCTTGTGTTAAGGTTCCTGTTAATTTCAGTAGAACTATTTTATCTCTGAGGTTGAGTCTGTCTATGTGGGAAATTATTTCTTGGGTCGCAGTTAGACCGTTTGATATTTCTATTGTTATTGTTGTGACTTCTTTTAATGGGAGTTGGATGTTTTGTGTTGATATGTTTGCTCCGTCAGTTTCGATTATTTGAAAGCTGCCATGCTGAAGGTCGGAGAGTTCTTGGAAGTTGTTTGGGTATGTCGGGCCTGGATATACGTATTTTGAATTTGAGACTTGGGTTTCGAATCTTTTGTGGATGTGCCCCATGGCGTAGTAGTTTGCGAGAGGGAGGGTTTCTTTGTTGACTGAGCTTATGGGAATTGTGCCGACAACATCTTGAATTGTTGTGTGGATCATTAGGATTGTGAATGGATGGATTTCGTCGTAGTATATTTTGACCAGGTCTTCTACCTCCATTGCTGATTTTTTTCCTGGGTATCCGTAGATTGCGATTTCGTTGTGGAATGTTGGTTTTAGTTT
>DAOWCW010000068.1 GCA_030639395.1 archaeon | reverse complement strand
GACCAAAACTCGCCCTCACAGAATTATATTTCCCAGCAATCTCCAAAACCTTCCTGTTGCCCTCCGGATTAACCCCCGACGTCACAATCATCTCACCACCAGCCTCCTCAAACCTAGACACAACACTATCCAAATCATCCTCAAACCTAGGGCTATCCAAATGACAATGAACATCAACTAACTTCATAATAAAAAGAACAACTCATCATTTATAAAAATATCAGCGTGCAATATTCCCTAACAGTGAAACAACACGCCAACTAATCTAAAAAAACAAATACACTAGATACAAAAAACGACTCACTCAGGACCAGCACTAAAACTATAAGTTCTATCCAGACACCTTGTAATATCCATAAGAGAATCCAGTAAAGGTCCAGAATATTGAGAAGGAATTTTTTTCATAGCATCTCTAGTCAATTCGTTTTCTGCTATAAAACCAGCACCTTGACTAGGATCCAAACACACAGTATAGCCTGGGTCTCCACATCCCGCCTGAGATAACAAAAAACCATATTGCTCACTAATTGCTCTAACCTGTGAACCTAAATTTTTTTCCATTTTAACGGTAACTTTCCCCCCTTTTCAAGTGCCAAACAAATATCTTTTATCATTAATTTCGTAGCCTCTCTAGAAGCAGCAGTAAAATTCTTTGGATTCCCATATTTCCTGTACGCATAAATAATTCCCCTAGAAGAATTAACTACCGCCCCATATCCATCATTATTAAAACAAGGCACAACCCCCTCTGCACTACCCCCCTGAGCTCCATAACCAGGAACAAGAAAAAAGGAATTCGGCATAATCTTTCTTAATATTTCTGCCTGAGAAGGATATGTTGCTCCAACCACTGCACCTATACACGAATAACCCCCAGCTCCCTTATTCTCTTGAGCAATCTTATTAACCTTTAACCCAACTAAATTATACAAAAATGTTTTATCATCTACATTTACCCCCAAATTCCTAAACTCAATTTTTTCATCCTCGGTTACACTTACCAATCTGTCTTGCAGCTCCCCTGAACTTGGGTTACTTGTTTTTACCAAAACAAAGATTCCCTTTACATACTCTTTGCACACATCCACAAAAGGAATAATTCCATCACTACCCAAATAAGGAGTTACCGTTAACAAATCCACATTCAATGAAGGCACTTTTGACGACATAGTTTCCACCACCCCCAAATGCCCATCAGCATAAGCTTGTGCTGTACTTGAGATGTCATTTCTTTTTCCATCTTCAATTACAATCAACCCCTTAGACCGCGCATAATCAACAGTATCCTTGAACACCCGAATCCCCTCCGCGCCATACTTTTCATAAAAAGCCATTTGTGGCTTGACCGCCGGAACCAAATCATAAATACTATCAATGATGGCAAAATTAAATTCTCTAAATGCATTTGCAATATCCTTAAAAGAACTACCTTTAATTAAATGCTGAGGAATCTTTTCAGCCACAGGATCAAGACCAACAACACAAGGATTTTGCTTTTCATCTATTTTCTCTAATAATTTATCTGCCATATTTATCTCTGACTTCAACTTTATACCATACTTATCATAATATTTCTTAACGGCATTTACAATTTCCTCGCCCGGCTGAAGCTTTTCATAAGCCATTGGCAAAACATCTAATACAGAACTCATATTATAAAATTTAAATCCTAGTTGCTCAACTGCCTCCTTTACGCTTCCACCATCCCTTGTCTTCTCCATCCTATTCGTTAAACTTATAACACCAACAACATCCACTCCCATTGCCTTTAATTTTTCCAAAGTTTCTATTAAAGATCCTCCTGTAGTCGTGACATCTTCAATCACAACCGTCTTCCCCTTAGGCATCCCAACAAAAAACTTATCCTTAGGTGCCCCATGATCCTTTGGCTTCGCTCTTCCCATAGCTAAAGTATGACTTGATTTAGAAAAATTAGCTTGTGATTTGGCTAATTTAAATTGAGTTATTATACCCAACTTCGTAGCTCCTTCTGGAACTCCATAAAAAGTCTCTACATCTAAATTATTATCCCCAACAAAAGCCAAAACAAAATCCGTTAACTTCTCAGTTAGCCACGCATCCTCAACCACATCTCTCCAGTTAACATAACAATGACAAACTCTCCCAGATTTAAAAGTTATAGGCTCATCAAAAAAACCAACAACTCCATTTTCAATAATAAATTGATTAAATTTTTCTTGATTAAATTTTTCCATACCTCTATGGACAAAAAACTCCTTTTAATGATTGTTATACTAAATTATATATTTTCTCCGGACCAAACAAGATTAACCAACCATCCCCTAAACACAACAACTAAATTGCCCTAATGCCCTCAGAAAACCTAGAATCATCTAGCAACTCCTTAATTAAAAACCTAACGACAACCATTAAAAACTAATCCAACTTAAAAAACTAATGATAAAATATATAACCCTCCTTTTAGCAATTCCACTAGGATATCTCTGTGTCAAAGCCACACAAGACGAAAAACAAATCTACAATAAAACCAAATATTTCCCCACCTTCATAAAAATCCTAATCGCTCTGATCGCAATCTTTATCTCTCAAAATCAACAAATAACCCTAACCCT
>DAOWCW010000025.1 GCA_030639395.1 archaeon | reverse complement strand
GGCTAGGAGCATTCCTTGGGATTCGATTCCTCGGAGTTTTCGTGGTTCGAGGTTTGCTATGATTATGACTTTTTTATTTTTTAGGTAGTCGCGGGAAGCTCTTCGGTTTTTCCGAAGGATGACTCAAATTTTCAATTTGCATGGCTCATTAAAACAAAGTTTTAATGAGTGGCTCAACTTCGTTGGATGCTTGGTGGCTTGTGAAGGTTTATATATTTTGAGTGGTTTTTCTTTTGATGTGGAGTGAGGAGCAGATTGCGGATCATGTGAAGGCGGCTGAATTGCTTTTGGAAATTAAGGACTTGGCTTTTGAGTTTATTCGGGAGAGAGAGAAGATTAGTGAATGGGATGTGCAGCAGTTTATTTTGAAGAAGTTTTTGGAGTTTGGGCTAGTTAGTGACAAGGTGCCTCCAATTATTGCGTTTAGAGAGAGTACTGCTAATGCTCATTATTTTCCTGGGAAGGATCCTAATGTTATTGCAGATGGAGATTTGGTTATGATTGATATTTGGGGGCGGCTTGACAAGAAGGGGGCACCTTTTGCGGATATTACTTGGATGGGGTTTCGGGGGGAGAAAGTTCTTGAGGAGTTTTCTAAAGTTTGGGATGTTGTTTTGAGGGTTCGGGATGAGTCGATTGAATTGGTTAGAGATAGGGCTAGGGAAGGGCGGATGCCTTTGGGCTGTGAAGTTTATGGTGTCACGAATGATGTTTTGGCTGAAGAGGGTTTTGGAAAGGATAATCATTATACTGGGCATAGTCTTGGGCTAAATGATTGTCATGGAGAGGAGGCTCATCTTACTTCTTTTAATGAGAAGGAGTTATTTCGGAATTTGGGATATACTATTGAGCCGGGGATTTATTTGGATGGGAAATTTGGGATTCGAAGTGAGATTGATTTTTATGTTTCTGGAGATGGAGATGTTGTTTTGACTGCGGGTTTGCAGAGGGATATTATTTTGGTTTAGTGATTGGGGAAAGGAGAAATTTTTAGCCACAGATTTCACGGATAAACACAGATTTTAGAAACTGATTAACCCACTGTGCTTCCAGGTGCTATGTCTTGGTCTGGGGAGATTAGGGATACTGTTTTTTTGTCTTTTGTGGAGGCGGCTAGGAGCATTCCTTGGGATTCGATTCCTCGGAGTTTTCGTGGTTCGAGGTTTGCTATGATTATGACTTTTTTATTTTTTAGGTCGTCTGCTGAGTAGAATTCTTTTATTCCTGCGCAGATTGTTCGTTCGCCTAGTTCGCCTACGTTTAGGGAGAGCTTGTAGAGCTTGTCGGCGCCTTCTATTTCTTCGGCATTTGCTATTTGGGCTACTCTGAGATCGATTTTTTCGAAGTCTTCGAATTGGATTGATGTTACATTTTCCATTGTTTTGTTTGGGATTTCTTGTTTATTAGGTTTTTGGATAGCCGATTCTTTTTGGAATTCAATTTTTTGGAAGAGGATTGGGGCTTTTTTGATTTTGTCTGTTTTGAAGATTTTTGAAATTTTTTCTGCTGATTCTGGGATGAAAGGGGAGAGGAGTTTTGTTATTTGTCTTATTGATTCCACTAATTGATATAGGATTTTTTTGTCGTGGGTTTCCCATGGTTTTTGGGATTGGATGAATTCGTTGCAATGGTCTATGAATGTGAAGATTTCGTTTAGGGCTTTGTCTATTCTGAATTCTTCGAAATGTTTTTCTATTTGTTTTAGGTTTAATTTTTTTAATAATGTGTTGTCGGTTTTTTCTATTCCATATTTTTCTGCTAGTGTTGAGGTTCTGGATATTAGGTTTCCGAGCTTGTTTGCCAGTTCGTTGTTGTGGCGGTCTATTAAGGATTCTTTACTGAAGTCGCCATCTTCTCCGAATGAAGCTTCTCTGAAGAGGAAATATCTTGCTGAATCTAGTCCTGCGATTTTTACTAGTTCATTTATTCCAATAACTTTTCCTCGTGATTTTGAAATTTTTTCGGAATTAAGTGTCCACCAGCCATGTGCGTATACCTGTTTTGGCAATTCTATTCCTGCTGACATTAGAAAGGCTGGCCAGTATACCGTGTGGAACCAAAAGATATCTTTGCCTACGATATGAACATCTGCTGGCCAGAATTTTTCTTTGCCTTTCTCTCGGGTTGCGGAATAGTAGTTGAAAAGTGCGTCGAACCATACATATGTTATGTGTTTTTTGTCGAATGGTAGTGGGACTCCCCAGTCGAATGATGTTCTTGAAATACTTAGGTCTCGAAGGCCTTCTTTTACTCTATTGATTATTTCTTGTTTTCGATGTTTTGGAGATATGAAGCTTGGGTTTTCTTTGTAGAGCCTTAGAAGTTTATCTTGGTATTTTGAAAGCTTGAAGAAGTATGTTTCTTCTTTTAGTTTTTCGATTGGGGTTTTGTGGATTGGGCAACATCCGTTTTCGAGATCTTTTTCGGTAAAGTAGGCTTCGCATCCTGTGCAATATAGTCCTTCGTATTCTCCTTTGTAGATGTCACCGTTGTCGAAACATTTTTGTAGAATTTGTTGGACGATTTTTTCGTGGGATTTATCTGTTGTCCTGATGAATTTGTCGTAGTTTATGTTTAATTTTTTCCATGCGGATTTGAATTCTGGAATTAGGTCGTCCGTGAATTGTTTTGGTGTTTTTCCTGCTTTTTTGGCAGTATCTGCTATTTTTTTGCCGTGGTCGTCAGTTCCTGTTAGGAGAAAAACTTCTTTGCCTTTGAGCTTGTTCCATCTAGCTATGATGTCGGCTGCAATTGTTGTGTAGGCGTGGCCTATGTGCGGAATGTCGTTTGGATAGTATACTGGTGTTGTTATATAAAATTTTTCTACCATAATTTGATAATTGGATAGAGGTTTTTATTTGTTTGGTCACGTATGACATGACTCTGGTGGGTCCGATAAAAAGAAAGTTATCAAGTCCAATAGTTAGATTTAAGTAGTGGATAATATTTTATTTTGTATGTTTAAAAAAAAGTGTCGAGGCTGTGCGGAAAAGATTGACAAGAAATTTAGTTATTGTCCTTGGTGTGGAGCTTCGTTGAAAGTTGGAGCAGAGGATATGGGGATGCTTGGTTCTAATGATAGTGATCGGGCACAGGGTGCTCTTAATGGACATGGTTCTGGTGAGCCCGATTTGAAGTTGCCATTTGGTGTTGAAAAGATTATGGGTGGCTTGGTTAAGCAGTTGGAAAAGCAACTTGGAAATATGGATGTTGATGAGAAAACTGGAATGCCGAAGGGTTTTAGGATTCAGATTGCACGGGGTCCAATGGGACAACAGATTGTTCAAAAGAGAGCTCCAGGAAGAAAGGTGGCTGTTGTGATTTCTAAGGAGGAGAGCGAGAGGAGGGCTGGTTTAGAGAGAGTGAATGCTGAGTCTAAGGTTAAGCGACTTGGGGATGTGATTATTTATGAGATTGAGGCTCCTGGAATTTTAAAGAAGGAGGATGTTGTTGTGACAGAGTTGGAGACTGGTATTGAGATTCGGGCGTTTGCTAAGGATAAGTGTTATATTAAGGTTATTCCTTTGAAGGTTGAGATTTTGGGTATGCGGATTGATAGGGAAAAAGTGCACGTAGAACTTAGGGGATGAAGATGAAGCTTCTTAGGAAATTGAATTTTAGATATTAATGTTCGTTGCTCTGTGATGTGCCCCAGCTTCACCCAGTAGGTGATCTGGTGATCAAAATCATATGAGGCTGCCAGGATTTGCCTTCGCTTCAGAGAAGCTCGGAACGAAAAGTGTTGCTTTTCTGAAAGAAAATCTAAAGATTTACTTTAAACCCAAGGGTTTCCCATAGGGATGACCTACTTCGTAGCTCCCAAATCCTTATGAGGCTGCCAGGATTTTACTCAAACTTCACTCTAAAATTTTTCAATAAAATAATGTTGTGAAAAATTCGAGCAAAGGTTTTCGCCTGCGACACGTCCCAGCTTCAAATCAATATGAGGCTGCCAGGATTTGAACCTGGGACCCCTGCCTTATCAGAGCAGTGCGCTACCTGACTGCGCCACAGCCTCATGAAATATTAGATTGATTTTGGTTTATAAAAGTTTGGAGATGTTGGTTTTTTGTAGACTAAAACTTTAAAAAGGAAATTTTTGATAAGATGTTATGGGTTTGATGAAATATTTGCGTGAGGCGTGGAAGAAGCCGGATGTGAAGTTGCTGCGTGAGCGTATGGTTTTGTGGAGGAAAGATGGTGCGATTACTCGTGTTGAGAAGCCTCTGAGGATTGATAGGGCGAGAAGTCTTGGGTATAAAGCGAAGAAGGGTGTTGTTGTTGTTCGTGTTAAGATTAAGCGTGGTGGGCACAAGAGGTCGAGGCCGAATAAGGCGAGAAGGACGAAGAGGTTGCATATTAGAAAGAATTTGAGAATGAATTATAAGGAGATTGCAGAAAGTCGGGTTGCTAGGAAGTATGTTAATATGGAAGTTTTGGGGAGTTATTGGATTGGGAAGGATGGGATGAATTATTTTTATGAGATTGTTTTGGTTGATAGGGCTGAGCCTGGTATTTTGAATGATAAGCAGTTGGGTGAATTCGTTAAGGCTCCGAAGAAGAGGGCTTTGAGAGGATTGACTTCTGCTGGGAAGAAAGCGAGAGGGCAGAGGAATTCTAGAGTTAAGGTTCCTAAGGCGTTTCCGTCACTTAGGGCGAATAGGCGGAGAGGGAATTAGCTTCGCGGTGGTTGACACTGAGGTGAGATAATTTTATAAATTAGTTTTATCTTTGATTTAAATGAAGAAGTTTCAAATTTTATATGTTCATGGCGGGATGACTTTTAAGAACCGAGAAGATTACTTGGATTATTTGAAGAACAAAGATGTCCGACTGGAAGAAAAAATTCGTTGGCATGGGAAGTATTTGGGAAATGGTCTTGGAGGAGATTTTCAAATTATTAAGCCAGGAATGCCTTTGCGGGATAATGCTAACTATGAAGAATGGAAAATTGTTTTTGAAAATTATTTCAATAATATGAATGAAAATATTATATTAATTGGTAATTCATTGGGGGCTACTTTTTTATCTAAATATCTTAGTGAGAATAAAGTTAATAAAAAAATTCTTTCTATTTATATGGTTGCGGCTCCATTCGATGATAGTTTGACTGGAGAAGATTTAGTTGGAGGTTTTGAATTGGGGGAAGATTTGAGTCTAATTGAACAAAATTGTGATGATGTTGTTTTTATGTTTTCTAAAGATGATGATTGCGTTCCTGTTTCTCATGCAAAAAAATATCGGGAGAAGTTGAAGAATTCTGAGATTATTATTTATGATAGTAAAAATGGGCATTTTGGAATTGAGGAATTTCCAGAGATTGTAGAGATGATTAAGGAAGATGTGCAAGATTTAATAAAGGAAGGTTATTTGGATTGATTATGGCGAAGAAGAAAGTTAAGAGGTTGTATCGAGCGAGTGAGAAAAATTCTATGGTTGGTGGGGTTTGTGCTGGGATTGCTGATTATTTTGATATCGACCCTACTCTTGTTAGGTTGTTTTGGGTTGTTTTTGTTGCTATTGGTTTTGGAGCGGGTTTTTTGGCTTATCTTGTTTTGTGGATTATTGTGCCCCGAAAATAATTATTTCTTGTCTTAGAATTAAAAAAATCCGAAGTGACGTGCTCCTTCGATAATTCCAGAAACGTAATTTCCATTTAATCCATCTTTTCCCTGTGCAATATATATATTATTTTTTGTATGTTTTTTTAATTGGGTTTTTATATTCTCCGATGCATTTTTGACGAGAACGCTGTTATATCCAGAGATAAATGTGCCTAAATCGTTTCCAGAATCACCAGAATACAGAACATTGTTTTTTTTCACTTTTAGTTTTTTTATTAAAAATTGTAATGCTGTGTTTTTGTTGCCACTTTTTGGCATGATATCAAGTAGTCCGATTTTTCTATTAACATCAACGCTGTAAATCACCGTTGAAGAAATATTATTTTTTTTCAGGCGCATCTTGATTTTTTTTTGTAGTAAGTTTGGATTTTTTAAGAGTCTTGTGTAATAACTTTGTTTAAAATCATGTAATTTTGTTTTTTCCTGCAAACATAGTTCGTCAATATTAGATACGAGTGTGTTAATTTTTTCTCCCCTAATTTTTTTCCAATCATTTTCAAGAACTTTGTCCCAAGAAGACATTTTGAGCATTTTATTGTTTTTGTATTTGTAAATTTTTGTCCCTACATCAGCAATCACATATTGTGGCTTTGGAAGATTGTATCTCTTTATGCTATCTTGTATCTGTTTTTTATTTCTACCCGTGACAAAGACAAGTGTAATTTTGTTTTTTTTAATTTCTCTTTTGAAAATTGAATATGCATTCGGGCTGAGTCTATGATTGCCGTTTGGTAGCAGTGTTCGGTCCAAATCTGTAGCGATTATTTTCATAGTTTAGATAAATAGTGATTTTTCATTTATGATAGTTTCATATGCCATGATGCCTGCTGCAGCACTCCATGCTTGTTTATGCTTTCCTCCTCTTGCGAAAGTTTTGCCATTTAAGTATTCTGGAAAATCCCAATTGTTTTTTTTGTTTGCCCAATTAATGCCATCGAGATATTCAATTGCTTTCTTTGGGTATTTTTCGCCAAGGGCAGAAGCATAAAATCCGGTAATCATTGGCCAGAGTCCACCATTATGATATTGATGGGTTTCATTTTTAAAGGAAGCCGAATAGTTTTCAATTAATTCTGCCCACTCGGGATCACTCTTTGTTATTGAAGGATAAAATGCTGGAATTAAAAAATGCGTATTTATTGAAAATACTGATTTGATATATTTAATTATTTCTTTCTCTTTTTTTCGTGTGAGAATTTTGCAGTGAAATGCAAGTGCATTTGCAAACCCATCAAATCGATATCCATACTCTGAGGGATTAAAATAGGGAAGTAAATAGGGTATGCGATATTTTTTCTTTTTGATGGATTTCTTAAAGAGTGTTTTGTTATATACATGTTTTGAGGTAATGTTTTTCTTTTTAAGAATAAAATTAACGAGGATTTTTTTCTTGAGTTTTTTACACTCCATTTCTTGTTTTGTGGTGGTTTTTCTTAGTTTTCTTCTTATGTAAATATATTCTTGTAATGCTTTGTAGTAGAGTAATTGGTCGTATAGTATATACCCTTCTTGAATGTATTCGTCGGCCCAATCTCCAGTTTTTGGAACATAAATGAATCCTCTGTCATTGAATTCGTACAGATCCATAAGTCCAATTGTTTTTTTGAACTTTTCGTAGTGGCATTTGGCAAAGGCAACATCTTTTGTCCTTTTTACATATTGTCCAAATCCTATTAAGAACCAAAGCATGGCGTCTATTCTTCCGGCTCCGCCACCGTAGCTTACTTTTTTTTTCTTCACGTCGACATTGCTTGGAATTTGGCCGTGTTTATGTTGAAATTTGAGGAGAGTGAGGAGTGATTTTTTTACTTGGGCATGTAGTACTTTGTCTTCGGTAAGTAGTGCGGCGAGTGAACAGACCATACTATCTCTTCCCCAGATTCTTTCGTAGCCACCTTTTTCTTTTGCTGCAGCTTTAAACCCATGAGGTGTCGCACATTCTTTTAGTATATTTTTTGATTGTTCATATGCATCTTTTCTGTCGATATCACCTTCTTTCATTGTGAAATTAGGATTTGTATGTTTATAAGTTTTTTATGTTTCTTGATTTTTTAAAATTGTGTGGAACTTGTCTCCCATATTATTAAAAATTATAATTTCTGATCTAGCCATTGCTTGATTGTAGCTTCTGGCTGAGCTCCGACGAATTCATCTACGACTTTTCCGTTTTTGAAGAGTTTTACTGCTGGGATTGACATGATGCCGAATTTGGATGCTGCGGAAGGATTGTCGTCTGTTGCGGCTTTTGCTAGGATAAATTTGCCCTCGTATTCTTTTGCGATTTTTTGAAGTGTTGGTTTTAGCATCATACAGGGTCCGCACCAGCTTGCCCAGAAATCTACTAAGACTGGAATTGTTTTTGATTTTTCGATTACTTCTGATTCAAAGTTTGCGTCGGTTACGTCTGTTTCCATAATTAATTAAATTGGTTATTTTTTATAAAGGTTTGGTCTCAAACGACATGGCCTTGGTGGGCCCGGAGCGGTGTTAACTTTAATCTAATAGGGTCTGAATATTTTGTGAATCCCTTATGTTTGAATTATATAGTTGGGTGGTGTTTGCTAAACAGATAAGCGAGTCAAAGTTTTAGGGGAAATGATTTTTTTGAGGTGAGTATTAGATGTCTATATTAGAGGTCGGATGTTAGAAGTCAGAGTTAGGGATTGGGATATTGGGAGGGGAAAATTTTGCCACGAGATTTCACAGATTTCACGGGATTTTAGAGTTAGGGAAATTTTTGGTTAGCAGATACACGAGTACAATAATTTTTAAAAAGGTGTAATAGCTAAACTTTTATGAGTAAACCCGATATTGTTAAAGTTCCTTATTTCGTTTATGATAACGGTTCTCCCTATAAAGATATCTGCCTTGGGGATGCTGATGTTTTGAATATGCTAGATAGAATTAAAAAAGGGGCAAGTCCATTTGATGTTATTCCTTTCTTTAGAAAAGATATTTTTAATTTTCATATGAAAAGGTCTTTCCCGTTCGGAAGATTTGAGAGTAGGCGAGAGATGCATTGTGATGATGGTGAAATATTTGATGCCAGAACTAGCCCAGAGCAGATTGGAAAATTACTGGTTCCGTATTATAAAGTTTTAAGTAGAGAAGATATGACCTCTAGGTTCGAAGAAAAAGGCTCATTAAATCATAGAGGACCCTATGGTAATGCTCTAGATAAATATATTGATGCTGATTTTTTTTATTCTATCTTAATTTTTAACTGGGAGCCTTTGGATTCTAAGAAGGTTTTTGTTTTAAGTAAAGAACAACTAGAATAATTATAAAAAGTCTTTTTTGTTTATTGTTGTATGGATTATTCAAAAATTTGTAAAGTTTATGCTGAACTAGAAGCGACAAGCAAGGGTCTAGAGAAGACGGACATCTTAGCTGGGTTTTTAGGAGAGATTAGGGATAGTCCCGAACTTATCTATTTGCTTCGTGGGAAATTGTTTGCGGATTATGATAATCGTGAGCTTGGGGTTTCGCATCAGTTGGCGATTAAGGCGATTTCTCGTGCGGCTGGCATTTCGGAAGAAGAGGTTGTTGAGAATTTTAAGAAACTTGGGGATTTGGGAAGTGTGGCTGAGAAGGTTCTTGGTGAAAAGAAAAAACAGAAGGGTTTGTTTGAGGCGAAGTTAAGTGTTGAGAAAGTTGTTGAGAATTTGAAAAAGTTGCCGGAAATTGAGGGGAGCGGTGCAGTTGATTTGAAGATTGGTTATATTGTTAATTTGTTGCATTCGGCTTCGGCTAATGAGGCTAAATATGTTGTGAGGACTGTTCTTGGGGATTTGAAAATTGGTGTTGGGCTTGGTATTTTGCGGGATGCCGTTGCGGTTTATTGTTTTAAGCCTGAAGGTTTGGAAGACAAGAAAGCTTGCGCGAAGGCGGTTCAGGAGGCTTATGATAAGGCTACAGATTTCGCGGAAGTTTTTGAGAGGGCGCGTGAGGATAAATTGGAAAAGATTAAATTGGTTCCTGGAAAGCCGTTGAG
>DAOWCW010000045.1 GCA_030639395.1 archaeon | reverse complement strand
TGCTTTTTGTGATAGGGTTACGGGGCATGGATGTGGGGTTGATGTTGATACTGACACTAGTGCGGTAACGGAATGTTTAGATGATGAGTTTCTTGATGGTGATGGGAGTTGTTTGACGGCTGAGGAGATTGTTGGTGTGGCCGGGGGAGGTGTAAATGTAGTTGTTTATCCTGGTGAAAGCTGTGCTGAGTGTCCGTGTGGACATCGTCAGATAACAGCTAGCTCATATGCATGCAATCTTGCATGTGAGGGCAAAGCGTGTATCATGCCGGATGGATATTCTACTTGTGCAATTGTGTCAGCACCAAATCCAGTATGGGAGATGTACTGCATAGAATATTAATAATCGATAGTATATAATCTCTAAACTTTTGTAGGATTTTTGTTTTGTAGGGTTGGGAGTTGGTGTTTTTTAGGGGAGGGATTTTTTTAGGGGATTGTGAAGATGTTGAGTTGGATGGGTAGATTTTTATATTAATATTATTTTGATATTTTATGGTAAGAGTTCGTTATAGTTTTGGGTCTCGGCATACTGGCAGGATTGCTAATATTAAGAAGCAGAGGCAAAAGTATCCGGATGTTATGAGGAAGGTTATTGAGATTTCGGATATTGTGTTGGAGATTTTGGATGCGCGGTATATTGAGGAGACTCGGAATTTAGAGGTTGAGGAAAAAATTGATGCTGCTGGGAAAAAATTAATATTTGTTTTTAATAAATGTGACTTGGTTGATCGTGAGGAGTTGGAGAAGCAGATTCCGAAGTGGATGAGGCCTTATGTTTTTGTTTCTGCGACGAAGGGAATTGGGCTTGGGGATTTGAAGGCTAGGATTAAGATGGAGGCGAAGCGGATTTTGGCTGCGCGAAAATCTACTAGGGTTTCAGTTGGTGAGGGTGATGTGATTAAGGAGAAGATGATTGGGAAGAGTGGGAAGGTTACGGGGAGTGCGGATGAGGCGACTTGGAAGAGGATTCATGTTGGTGTGATTGGTTTTCCTAATGCGGGGAAGAGTTCTGTTATTAATTTTGTTGCTAGGCGTAGTGCTGCTCCGACTGGGGCGAAGGCTGGATTTACAAAGGGTGTTCAGAATATTAGAATGAGTGAGGGGATACTTATTTTAGATACGCCAGGAGTGATTCCTGAAAGTCGGTATACCAGTGAGACTAAGGGATTTGCTGAGGATGTTAAGGTTGGGGCTCGGAGCTATAGTGATGTGAGAGATCCTGAGAGGGCTCTTTCCTACTTGGTGGTAGGAAGATCGGTGGTCGGTGGTCGGTGGTCGGTGGTCGAGGGGGAAGCTCAGGGAGTGGATGCTAAGGTTGATGAAGAGCTAGTAGAGAAGCAAAGATTGGTGGATGCTGAGGCTTTGAAGAATGCTGTTGCTATTAGCAAGTTTTATGGAATTGGGTTTATGGATGAGAAAGGGGCTAATGTTGAGGTTTTGATTGAGAAGCTTGGAAGGAAGAAGGGTTTCTTGGTGAAGGGTGGGGTTGTTGATGAGGATAGGACGGCTCGGTTGATATTGCGGGATTGGCAAGAAGGAAGGATTCGGGTTAAGTAGGGCGAGGAATTTTTTAAGATTGAGGGTTTTGTTCTTGATAATTTAAAGAAAGTAGTTAGGTTTATATATTTCAAATTCCAATAATGCTCAGTGAAAGATATGGAAAAAAATTTATGGGATACCGTTGAGCCAGAATATAAATCTAGTGTTTCTAAGGCTATAAATGAGGATCTTTCTGTAAATATTCCAAATTCTACTCTTGCCCATGCAATGTATCTGACTCTTAATCTGATTAATAGGGCAAAGAGTTCAATTAGGATTTATAGCGGCAAGCTTCATGGGAGGTTATATCAAGATGGGAAAATTAAAGAGGCTATGATGAATGCACTAAGAAAGGGTGTGGAAATTAAAATTGTAGTAGAGGCTGTTCCTGAAAGTGTCGAGGGATATTCTGAAATTCCTATAAGGATTATTAATGATTCATCATTGTCTGATCAAATGCCTGGGCATTTTTTGGTGGTTGATAACGAATCATATAGGTTTGAGAAAGATCATTTGGAAATAGAAGAAGATACAGATATTCAGGGATTGGCGAATTTTAATAATCCACGAGTAGCTAGTCAAATAAGTTCTATTTTTGAAAAATATTTATTTTCTAAGAGTAGCCTTCTTTCTCCTGTAAGATAAAAATGCTTCCTGATGTTATTTGTGTAAATAATTATTCTCTTTTTGTGGCCATAAATGTAGGAATAATTTCATTAGGAATTATATTTGCTGGGTTTGAAAAGATAGGAAATCGGATAAATATGAGGGTATTGTCTAGTTCGAAGTCAGATGTTAGGTTGCTTAAGAAAAGAATTCATGTTGCTCAAAAGAAAAAATTCTTGAGAACTCTTGGGGCATGTAGGGTTTTTATATTTTCTATAACTCTTGCATTATTTTGCTTTTTTTTCATAATTATTGCACAATATTGTAAGTTGGGCGGATTTTTTGATTGGTTGTTTGATATTATTATAATTTCTTTAACTTTTACAGAAATATTTTTGGAAATAGCAGCATTACATATTTTTATGAAAAATGGGTATGTCGATGATGTGAGTAGAGGGCATTCTGCATTAAAAGAATTACTTGAACTTCCTAAAGTGTGGGATAAGCAAAAATAATATTTTTTATTTAAGATAAGGGGAATTAAAATTTATTGTCGGTTTTTTCAATCTGTTCCCAGATGTTTTCGATTAGATTGTAGTCTTTTGCTTCTTCTAATGTGACCCAAGCGTGGTCGGTTAGTTCGTCTTGTTGGAGTTTGACTTCTCCTGTGTCGTGGTCTGCGTGGAGTGAGACGATTAGGCTAGAGTTTCCGTTTGGGTGCATGAATGCTAGGTTTGAGATGTAGCCTATGTTTTTTAGTGTGAGATTGGTTTCTTCTAGGACTTCTTTTTGTAGGACTTTTTCAAATATGTCGAACCAGTGGTCAGCTGTATCTTTTGGTGTGTTTGTGAAGTCTGAGGTTTCGATTTTTCCTCCCGGGACGCACCACTTATTTGGGAAGGCTTTTTCTTGGGGAGAGCGTTTGCAGATTAGGTATTTTCCCTCGTTGTTTCGAATGATTCCGGTTACTGCGATTTGGTGGACTTTTGACATACTGCTTAGAGAGAGTTAAAGTATATAAATTTTTATAAAACTCGTAAAGTTTTGATTTTTATGTTTAAATTGCATCATGATTCGTTCGCGAAGAGAGAGGGTTTTTGTACTACTGAGGAATATATGATTAGTCGTTTTTCTGGATTCGAGGATGTAAGGTTTGAAGATGTTGAGACTTTTTTGAGCTTGAGAGATGAGGGTTTGATTGATGAGGATTCGTATATTAGGACTTCGGACGATAGGAATGTTGATAGGTGTTATGTGATTGGTTCTGGTGGTGAGTTTTTCGGATTGCATTTTGATGCTTATCCATTGGAAGCTAGGATTTATGAGTTGAAGGAAGTTTTTGAAAGTCAGAAAATTAGCGATGGGTTTGTTTTGTGTGGGCGATTGTTTGAGTTGAATTTTTTAAAGTGGGTCGAGAAGAATTTAAATAAAAAATAAAATTGTTTGGTTCGTGTCTAATGGCCTTGTCGGCAGTTATAGATCGAGTAAGAGTTTTTGTCATAGCTACTTTCTAGCTATCCATCCATTGTCACTTGCTTCCCAAGTTGCGTATTTCAACTCTCTGTCGACCGCACGAATTATAGAATCGCCGAGTTCTCCTCGATCAATCGGTTTTCCGTTTTTTGATTCGAATTGTAGTTTAACTATCATTTTTACCTCCTTAGTTTGTTTAGTGGGTTTTTGTTTATATAGAAATGTGACTTGGGAAGTATATTTTGGATTTGGGTTTTGTTTAAAAGGTGTTTGATTGGAAAGTAGTGCTGGTTGATTAGTGAGTGGTAGCGGTATGTGTTTTTGTGTACAGGTAAGTTTATAATTTCTTGATTGTTTGATTTGAAATGGAAGTTGGGGATAGGTATGATTCTCAGGTGAGGACGAATTATTTGCCAGATGGCGGGTTAGTGCATGTAGATGCTTCTTTTGATTCGGTTCATGGACTTGATAAGCGGACTAGGAAAGGTTCTTTGGTGGCGTTGGAAAAAGTGAAGAATTGGAATAAGGTTTTTAGAAAGAGGGGGGAGGTTTCGTCTGCTCCTGTTATTATCGAGGAGATTAGGGTTAAGGCTAAAAAATATAAGGAGAAAGTGAATAATGTTAAAAAATTTAGGAGAAATTTTTGTTCTAATGATAGGGGTTTTATGAGTCGGACGGATTATAATAGGATGGATGGTGATTTTGTGTTTTTTAAATCTGTTAAAAAAGAATATGAGGCGACTTGTTCTATTTTGGAGAAAGGGGTGTCGGATTATCTTTCTAGGTGGAATCCTTCTCTTTTTGGTAGGGCTAGTCATTTTTTGCGAGACAAGAAAATATCTTTTGCTAATAGGGAACTTATTACTGCTGCTATTTTGTCTGGAGATGGCAGTGGGATACTTTCTGGCGATTATGCTTTGATGACTAATTATATTTCCGCGGTTAATTTTTTTGGGTTTAAGGGTTGTTTTGTTTGTGATGTGATTGGTTCTAAAACTATGTATATAAGATAGATTTATAATTTCTTGATTGTTTATTTATCTATGGGATTTTGGCCTGTTGTGTTGAATGTTCTTCGGAATAGTGATGTTGTGTTATTGGTGCTTGATGCGAGAATGCCGGAGATTGCTAGGAATAGTGAGATTGTTGGGAAGGTCGAAAAGGCTGGCAAGGTCTTGGTTTATGTTTTTAATAAATGTGATTTGATTGGGAGGGATGATTTGAGGAAGTTGAGGGGCGAGTATTCTGGTGCGTTTTTTGTTTCGGCTTTGAAGAGGAAGGGAGTTGGTGGTTTGAAGAAAGATTTGGAAGAGATGGCACGGGATTGGAAGAGGGAGAGTTTGCGTGTGGGAATTGTTGGTTATCCGAATGCTGGGAAGTCGAGTTTGATTAATGTTTTGGTGCCTAGTGCTAGGGTTAAAGTGAAGAGTGTTTCTGGGACGACGCGGAAGACGGAGTGGATTCGGAGTGGGAAGCTTAGGATTATGGATTCGCCTGGTGTGATTCCGGCTGGGGATGATAAGATTAAAATTGGGTTGACTGCGTCGAAGGATCCGCATAAAATTAGGAATCCGGAGAAGGTTGCTTTGAAGATTGTGGAGTTTTTAATGAAGAAGGATGTTGGGATTTTGGAGAGGCACTACGGCCTCGGTGGTCGGTGGTCGGCCTCAAATAGGCATGACCCTGCTGACCCAGTGGTCGGTGGACGAGAGGGGAAGAAAGACAAGGAGAAGATTGATCCCTATTATGTTTTTTTGGCGATTGGGAGGAAGAAGGGTTTTTTGGTGAAGGGTGGGGTGGTTGATGAGGATAGATGTGCGATTAGGATTATTGATGATTGGCAAAGGGGAAGGATAAGTTTGAAATCTTAGCGACAATTTCTTGGTAAAAAATTTCTCATGTGCGCTTGTTACCCTCACTGATAAATTCCTATTGGTTGGGGCACACTGACACATCAAAATTTTTTACTTTGCGAACTTGCCTGCTAAGATTTCAAACTTGCTAAATTTTTTTTGAAAGATTGTTTGGTTGGCTGTATTTAGAAAAATATAAGTATTTGGTTTGCTTTGTTATTGCATGGATCCTGTTGCTGTTTTGAGAAGGGAGCATGTGGCTATTGAGATGGAGCTTTCTGAGTTGGAGTTTATTATGGATGGGCTTAAGGAGGGTGCGCCTTTTAGTCAGGTGGCGGTTGCTTATGATGGGAGGCAGGGTAATATTAATTATTCGAATTTAGTGCATACTTTTTGGAAAGCTTGTGAACTTTGGGAAAGGCATGAGCAGATGGAGGAGGAGATTTTTGGGGTTATGAAGAAGGAAGGTTTTGAGATTAAGATTGAGACGATTTTGCTTGAGCATGAGAAGCTGGAAGGGTATGTGAAAAGAATTAGTGACGCGATTAATTCTGGGAGTGATTTCGAGGTGAGGAAGGCTTTGGCTAAGGATATGAGGGAGTTTGTTGGTGTTCTGAGGAAGCATGCTGAGGACGAGGAGGGGATTTTGTTTGGAGTTGTTGTTTTGAATTTTAGCGAAGAGGGGATGAGGGAGATTAAGGGGATTGTTGGGAAATAT
>DAOWCW010000034.1 GCA_030639395.1 archaeon | reverse complement strand
TGCTTTTTGTGATAGGGTTACGGGGCATGGATGTGGGGTTGATGTTGATACTGACACTAGTGCGGTAACGGAATGTTTAGATGATGAGTTTCTTGATGGTGATGGGAGTTGTTTGACGGCTGAGGAGATTGTTGGTGTGGCTGGGGGAGGAGAAATGGTTTGTGATGTATTTGGTTCTCCTACTGCTGTTCCAGAGGGCTACAGGAATTCTTTCCCTGTTTGGGTAGGTGTAATAAATGAGTTTGCTTGGTGTCGCGATAATGGATATGTGATTGCTTTTTCGTTCGGTACAACTCTCGTCGGGGTTGGATCTTCGACTGCTCGCTATAATAAAGCTCAGCAGGAATGGTACTTACAACAATGTAGTCAATCGGCAGGATGTCTTGTTGTAGCTAGTATTGAATGCTGTAAATAAAACAAAAAATAAAAATTTGGTAAGGGGTTGGTGATTGATCTTGGTATTAAATGTTAGATGTCTGTATTAGGTGTTGGGGGGTCGGTAGTGGGTAGTCGGTTTTATTCCATAAAAAATCATGGCATTTTTCTTTCAGAAAAACGCGCATTATTTCTTATGGACACTTGGTTTTATTTGTTTTTGAAGTGGAGTGGAAATACCTTAGGTAGGATATATTTGATTTTTGTTCTATGATTATGGTTGGGAATAGTTATATAAATGAGAAAGACGTTTTTTTAGGATGAGAGGAGTGTTTTGTGAGGCATCAGGCATCGGGCATCAGGGGTCAGGTGCGAGTTTGTGGTTTACGAGTTGCGTAGCCTGTGTTGTTGAATTGAGAGGATGCTTATGAAATTTATTTCTGGCAAGAGGGGGTCGGGGCATTTTGAGATGATTATTGGATTTGTTTTTTTTATTGGATTTGTTTTTTTTATGTTTATGTTTTTGAGTCCGTGGGATAATTCGTCGCTTCCGACTTCGGCTTTAAATAAGCTTTATGATTCTTTCAGTGAGAATGTTAATGTTCCTTTGTCTAGTGTTTTTGTTAAGACAGAATATATTGGGGTGGCTAGTTGTTTTTATATTGATTTGCCTAGTGAACTTTTTAAGTATGCAATTGCTGACGAGGGTAGTCTTGTGACGCGGCTTGGTGGGGTTGGGATTGAGTCGGATATTGAAAGTAGTGGAAAATTGAATTTACAGAAAGATGATGATTTTTTTAGGGTTGCTATTTCTCCGGAGTTTACAGATGGGAATGTTGAGTCTTGTGATGTTTTGAATGATTTTGAGTTGGGCGGGGTTGTTGAGTTGAAGGTTGTTTCTTATTTGAGGTTGGTTGCTATGAATGATAGTTATTATAATGATTACGAGGGATTGAAGAGGGAGTTGAGAGTTGCAGATATTTTTGATTTTGCGATTGTTCCTGATGAGATGGATGAGGTTGTGATGAAGCCTGCTAGTGGGGTTCCAGATGCCGTTGAGGTCTTGGCTCGGGATTATGTTGTGAAGGTTTTGAAGAGTAATGGGGCGATTAGCAATGAGAGGATTAGTATTAGAATTTGGTGATTCTGATGTGGTTGGGTGGGAAGTTGGTTTTTTGAATTATTGTTGAGTGTGGTTGTTATTAATGGTGGAAGTAGTGTGAATTGTGGTGAATTGGTGGGTTTGTGTTGGTGGGTTGTTTATGCTTGTGGGTAAATAATTATAAAGCTGGTTCTGTGTTGAGGAGTATGCCATTTGATTTAATTATTGGGAGGAATGAGAGTGATAAGAGGGATTTTGGGAAACGTGGGTTGGCCTTTCTTGGGAAGAATTTTGTGACTATGGGGAATTATACAAGTTTATCGAATCCGATTTATATGGATGTAGCGAGGAGTCATGTGGTGCTTGTAAGTGGAAAGAGGGGGAGTGGAAAATCGTATACTTTGGGCGTGATGGCTGAGGCTTTGGGGGATTTGGGAGTTGAGGAGTCGGGGAATATTGCATCGGTGATTTTTGATACGATGGGAATTTATTGGACGATGAAATATAAAAATGCTAAGGATGCGGAGTTGCTTGATGAATGGGGGCTTGGGGCTAAGAATGTGAATGTGAAAGTTTTTGCGCCGTTTGGCTATTATAATGAGTTTAAGGATAAGGGTGTTGATGTGGATGCGGAGTTTGCGATTAAGATTTCGGAGTTGGAGGCGAGTGATTGGGTGAATTTGTTTGAGTTGAGGTTTACTGATCCTGTTGCGGTTTTGATTGAGGGAGTTATATCTTCGCTTTGTGAAGAGGTTGGTAGCAAGCAGTTGACAGTGGATGGTGGGAAGGGGTTTGGATTTGAGGATATTTATAATTTGATTGATCGGGTTGAGAATGTGAATCAGGATGTTAAGAATGCTGTTGTTGCGCTTTTTGATGCGGCGAGGACTTGGGGTGTTTTTGATGAGGAGAAGGGGACGACTGTTCGGGATTTGATTGAGGCTGGGACGACGACGGTTATTGATTTGTCTATGTATGCTTCGCTTGGGGCTTTTAATGTTAGGGCTTTGATTATTGGATTGGTTTCGAAGAAGATTTTTAATGAGAGGATGAATGCCCGGAAGGATGAGGAGATTGCGGCTGTTTCGCATGGAGCTAATTATGCTAGGTTTCGTGTAAAGAGGGAGATGCCGTTGGTTTGGATTTTTGTTGATGAGGCTCATGAGTTTTTGCCACACGAGGCGGTTGGGAAGACGCCGGCGACGGATGCTTTGGTTCAGCTTTTGAGGGAGGGTCGGCAGCCTGGGGTTTCGATGGTTTTGGCGACGCAACAACCTGGGAAGATTCATACTGATGCTATGACACAGAGTGATATTGTGATTTCGCATAGGGTGACTGCTCGGGCTGATGTTGATGCTTTGAATGATGTGACGCAGAGTTATATGAAGAGCGATATTGCTGATAAGTTAAATGGGTTGCCGAAACTGAAGGGAAGTGCGATTATTTTGGATGATAATTCGGAGAGGATTTATCCGATGAGGGTTAGACCTCGGTTTACTTGGCATGGAGGAGAAGCACCGATGGCAATTAAAAAATCTGATTTTTAGTGACTTATTCTGCGTTGAAAGAACACTCGCGTACTGTTTGTACGCTTCGCAACCTTTCGCCTTGATTAAGTTTGCTAAAAATCAGATTTTTGTTTGGAGGGTGTTTTTATTAACATTGTGATTAAGAGAGTTTTTTTATTTATTCTAAAGGTTTTTATTGGAAGTGATCTATGAGTAATTAGAGATTTTTTATTTAACTTTAAATTGTGCTTGCCATCGAAATATATAGGGTCCGATGTCTCCGGCTTTTCGGATTTTTATTTTACCTATTTTGTTTTTGGTATCTTTTTTTATTTCTGTAAGAACTTCTTCTTTTGTTCCGAAACCGTGGTAGAATATTGTTGTTCCTTTTTTGGAAAGTTTTAGGGCGGTTTTTAGGAAGGTGTCTTTTAGGTTTGGTCTTGGCATTAAGATTATATCGAATTTTTGTTTTGTTTTTGTTGGGAGTTTTTTTGCGTCTCCGTTGATTAGGGTTATGTAGTTTTGGAGTTTGTTTAGGATAATGTTTTTTTTGGATTCTTGGTTTGCTTTTTTGTTTAATTCGTTTGAGGTTATGAGGGCTTTTTTGTTTAGGAGTTTGAGTTTTCTGGCTATGACGATTGGGTAGGGGGAGATTCCGGCGAACATAATTAAGATGTTGCACATTTTGGTCGGCGTTTCGGTGCACCCTCGCGAATTCGATATTATTGGCTGGGGCAGACCCTTTCGGTGTTTCGGCGTTTCGGGAACTATTTTTGCGACTTTGTCTGCAATTATTTTTCTTTCGTTGGAAAGTCTTGGGGAGAAGTAGGATTTGTTTATGTCGAAATGAAAAGTGCAGTCATTTTCTTTGTAGATTGCTTTTGTTGTTTTGATTCCGGCTAAATATTTTGTCTGGAGGATTCTGAGCCTGCCTGAGAATTTATCGGTTTTTTCTAGGACCGTTGTGACGGTTTTGTTTTGTTTTAGGAATTTTATTGCTTTTAATTTTTTTGTTATCCATAATGTTCGTTTTGGGAATTTTAGAATTGCTATGTTGCCCATGATGTCTTGAGGAATTTTTTTCATGGTTGGGGTTGGGTTTTTGAATATAAAAGGTTTTGGAGATTTTTTGAGTTTGGGAAAAATCGTATAATTTATAACCTTCTGAGTTGTTGATGTAAGATGAAAGGTGGAGTGAGAAGTGTGATGAGGTTTATTTTAGGCTTGATTTTAATAGTTGTGGGAGTAATTGGTTTGTTTTTGCCGATATTGCAAGGAGTTGCTATGATTCTTGTTGGGATTATGTTGGCTTTTCCCGAGTCAGGAAAAAAAATTATTAAGAGAGGGAAGATTTTTTTTAGAAATAAGTTTAAGAAAAATGGTTAGATTTATTTTTTATAATGTAGAGTATTTTGAAGGGATTGATGGGAGGTTTTATAGATATGCTGAGATATGGAGGCGGATTTTTGGTACGAAGAAAAATTTAATTAGAATATGTGATTCTTTTTTGAGATACAGCCCAGATATTTTGGCGATTGCAGAAATTCAATCTAAGTCTTTTTTTGGACGCAAGAAGTATGGTTCTTTTATTAAAAGTAGGTTAGGTTTTAAGCATTCTTTAATTCATAGTAAATATTCTGGAAAAGGGTTGCTTGGTTTTTTTCGAACAATTCCAATTCTTAAGGATCAATCGAATGCTATTTTTTCGAGGTTTAAGTTGAGGAATGAGGAGTCTTTTTATTTAAAGAAGGGAGTTAAGAAACTTGTTTTGAAAGTTGTGGTGAATGTTCCGAAGAAGGTGACTTTTTTGATTGTGCATTTGGCTTTGGGGGAAAGTGTTCGTGGGGAGCAGATAGAAGAATTAGTTTCTGTAGTGAATAAAGTTGAAGGTCCCGTGATTTTAGCTGGAGATTTTAATTCTTTTAATGGAAGAAGTGAACTTAAACCTTTGATTCAAAAAACTAAGTTAAGAAAGATAAAAGAGTCGTCAACTTATCCTGCATTTCATCCGAAATTTAAGCTTGATCATATTTTGATTTCTCCAGAGATAAAGATAAGAAAGTATGATGCGATAAAATTAGAGTTGTCGGATCATGTGCCTATTTTGATAGATTTTGTTGTGAAGTGAGTTTGTGACTAATGTTACTACTTAAAAATTATGATATTGCGAAGATTTTTAAATGAAGATATATTGATTTTTTGATAATATATAACTGCACAGCTAAAAAAATACAAGTAACTACTCATCTTATGATGGAGATTTTCTAGAAATTGTGCGAGAAATATGGACTTATGACGTTTAGTTCGTACCCGGAATATCTTAGGATGTTTTGAAGGTGGATGGAATATGTTGTAAGATCATTGGTTTTTATATAGTCAGGACTTTGAAAATTGTTTTATTAATTTAATTTGGAGGAAGGAATATGGGTACAAAAATTGTACAAACTTTATACGGAGTAGGACTTTGTGGAATTCCTATGTGGCTTTATCTTGTGGCAAGGTGGTTTTTTGGGTCAGAGGGGTTTTGGTATGATCCGATTTTTGAGAGGCTTGGGGTATTTATTTTTTGGTTTGTTCAATTGGTTTTTGTTCTTTTATTGATATCTTGGGTTGTAGATGTTTGGAGGAAGAAAGTGTAGCAAGAGGTTTTCGTGTTGTTTTATTAATTTTATGAAGGAGGCAGTATGATGGATTTTAAGAAGAAGTTGCGAGAGGCGAAGAAGAAAGAAGATAGGAAGCTTATTCGGTGGATGAGAAGGGCTTTGAAGGATAGTTCGAAGGATAAAGGGGGCGGTTGTCGTGCTTCCAGAAAGATGAGGTGGCGGTGAGCAATAAGTAATCTAGGAAAGTGTTTAATTTTATAATCAAATTATTATGAAGGAGAAGTCATGAAGAAAAAGCTGAGTGCCAAGTTGGTTGCGGCGATGAATGTTACTCTGGGGAATCAGAATTATAGTCATGGGTTTCATGCAGTGGAGGATATTCTTGAGTTAATTCATGAGCATCCAAAATATAGATTGGCGTTGATAGAGTTTGCTCTTGAGAATTGGAACTCAAAAAATATTCCTGCTAATGATCAGGCGGTTGGTGAGTGTTTGCTTACTTCCGAGGATTTTGAAGCTCTTTGTCCTGCGTGGAAGGAGTTCTTTTTTGATAAAATTGACCGATGGATTAGTCAGGGTGCTTCTGTTTCAAAAGTGGCAAAAGAGATTTCTAAGATTCTGGCGGGTGAGATAGGGAGAGGTGATCAGATTGTTATCTTTTCGTGTGTTCTTTTAGCGGATGGCTTCTGCCCGTACATTTGGTTGACAGGGAATATTCCATTTTCCAATGAGGATTTCATTGCTTTTCAGAATGAGAATCGGGAGATTCTTATGGCCTCAAGACGTGTTATTAAAGGAGAGGCTGGGCGTTTTCGAAAAAGAAGTGACGAGATTGCCTATTACTGGGATTTGATTAACAATGCTGGGAGTTCTGAGAAATCCTTTATGATGATGCTTCATTTGATTGCGGTAATTGGAAGGGAGGCTAAAAGGGAACTTAATCGGAGGAATAGCGAGCTTCTTGAGCTTCTTGAACCTATAATTAAGAGTTTTGTTGTGATATCGAGTGAGAGGATGAGATCTTCTTCTTTTGATTCTGATTTTGACCTTGTTGATTTTGCCGATGATGAATGATAGATGAAGTGGTTTTCGTGCAGTCTTTTCTTGATTAAAATCTTGAAAAGGCTGCATTATTTTTTTATTTTTTTATTTTGGTTACCAATGGTATCCAAATGAATACAGTTTAAGTTTGCTTATGGTATTACTTTAAAATGACATCAATTCAAAAGTTTTATAAATAGAGGGTGTCTTGGGTTTTTATGAAAAATGTAATGTTTGGTGTTTTGGTTTTAGTTAGTTTGCTTGGTTTTGTTGGTGCTGGTTCTTCGAGTGTTGATGTGGTGGAGTTTAGTGTTAATCCTTATAGTGAATTTGAAAATAATAGTTTTGAGGGGTATGTTCGTAGCTTGGATGTTGAAAGTAGGGACGAGGATAGTATTTTTTGGACTTGGGAGAATGGAGAAGATGAGGGATTTTTTTATAATTTGATTTTTTTAGATAGAATTTTGGTTGCGAATGGAACTATTGAGAGTTTCGAGGCTTCTGGCTTGGATGAGGATGAATGTGTCGAGATTTCGATTGTGAGCATTGGTGTTGATGGGAGCGAGGGTCCGAGGGTTAGTGATGTTGGTTGTTCTGTTGATGGTAGGGACAGGGGGCAAAAGGTGAAGGAAAATGTGATTCCGAGTTTTTTTGTGAGGGGTGATGATGTTGTGATTGAGAGTGTTGTGATTGCTTTATCTTCAGAGGATGATTTTAGGGAGTTTGAGATTGATCTTGATTGGCTGGTTTTATTTTGTTGGATTTTGAGTTTATTGATTTTTGTTTTGTTAGTTTTGATTTTTAATTTTTCTAGAAGATAGATTGTTGGTGAAAAAGTATAAAAAGAGTTTATGCTTTTATTTTGTATGGTTAAATTAAGAGGAAGTAAGGCTAAGAAGAAAAGCAAAAAGAAAGCGGTTGGAGATTCTTGGTTTAGAAAAAGAGAAGGGAGTGTGGATGGATGGGGATTTGTTCCGATTAATTGGAAGGGTTTTGTTGCTTTGATTTTCCTTGTTGGATTGAATATATTCGCGGCTAATTATTTTAATTTAAATCAGTTGGTTTTAGATAACTATCTCAAGATGGGTGTAGTTTTTTTGCTTTCGGTTTTTGTTTTTATTGAGATTGCGAAGAGGAAGACGTGTGTTTCTAGATAGTGGAGAG
>DAOWCW010000036.1 GCA_030639395.1 archaeon | reverse complement strand
TATTCAAGGCATCAGCCCCAGAAAACCTACTAAATCCTCTAAAAAACAAAGAAAATCTAATTAAACAACTCATTCCAAAACTAAAATCAATAAATCCCAAGCCAAAGTCAGAAAGCGACGTAACAATTTTCGAAGGCAAAGAAGGATTAAGACATCTACTTGAACAAATGCTTAAACAAAACAAAGAAATGCTATTCCTAGGAGGAGCCGGGAAAAGCTACGACATACTGCGCTGGGAAATGGAACATATAGTAAAAAGATTCATCAAAAACAAATACACAGTAAGAGGAATAATCTCATACTCAAAAAAAGACCACAAGCTAACAAAAGTCCCAAATGCAAAAGTTAGATCAATAAAAAACATAGAAAACTCAGCAACCACCACTATATCGGGAAACATGGTCGGAATCCACACCCTAGATCAAAAACCACTAATCATCATCATCAACAACAAAAGAATAGCAGACAGCTACAAACAATATTTCGAAGTACTCTGGAAAATTGCAACATAATTCTTGACATCATTTCAAAACCAAAGAAGCAGCCCAAAGATATCTCCCAAATTTCACCAGATTCAAATCATCTCCAACCTTATCCCTTACTCCACCCTCAGCATCCGTACAAAAACAATCCTCCCCAGTACGCCTAATAATTTCCCTCGATTTCAAAGCAACATTTTCTCCCGTAAAACCACCAGCAAATCCAATAGTTAAGCCAGGACACTGCTCTCTTAATTCTGAATAAACCGCAATCGACGACTCCAAATCAAAAGACTCACCCCTACCTTCCGATGGATCAATCAAAACATAATCTACTAAATCATTATAGTCCTTAATTCCCCACGCAATTTGATTCGGAGTTTTTCCTCTCATAACTTTGTCAGACGCTTGAAAAACAATCTGCATATCTGGATATTTCTCCCTCATTTTTTCAACCTGCCTAACATCTGGCCAAGCAATATTCAACTGAAGAGCCCTACATAAATCCTCCTCATATGTCCCATTAAATATTTTAGCAACCTGACAAGACAAGGTTCCAGTATCCCTAGAATTATAATGAATCATGTTCAAAACTTTTCCACTGGACTCATGCAACAAAGCAGGAAGCAAATCCACGGGAGGATACCTCCTATTCTTCACGCTCTCCCCATTCAAAGTTTTATAACTCACCAAAAATCCAATCATCGGAATATGAGGACTCTCCATCGAATAATCCGCCTTAGCAAATTCTTCACACAAAGCCCTAGTTTCCAAAACACTAACAGGTCCAGTTATTCCGACATAAGGTCTTGCTTTCATACAAAATCAAACAAACACAAGATTATAAAAATTATGCTACTCAACTTATTACCCTATCGCCAAACATAAAACAAAAATCAATCCACGAAATCAACAACTACTCAAAATGCATACCAATCATTGCCTCTAGCAGAAGCGGTTTTACAGTTTTTACGTCAAGATTTTCTCCATAATCTTCATGTTTACCCTGATGATCTTCAAGTACATAATCTGCAAATTTTTCATAAACATCCTGTTGGCATAATCCTTCAATTTTTTTTGTATTTAATATTGACCTCATAGTCGCAATGCTTTTAAAAACATGCGTTTTAACAAAATAGTATTGAGGTTCACAGAACAACAACCTATATTCCTCATCAATTGAAATAGCCCCCTTATCTTCATTAATTCTAAACCCACTTGGAGTTTTCGAAATTATTATCCCTGGTTTTTCATACACTGTATTAAAACTCATAAAGAAAATTAGAGAAAACAACTTATAAATATATAACTAACCCTATCAGCACTTTTATAAATCTCTCAGTCTTCCATCTACAATGGCAATAACAAAAGTAAATCCCTACGAAGTCCAAGGCGAAATAAACTACGACAGACTAATCAAAGAATTCGGAATAAAGAAAATCGACGAATCCCTCTTAAAAAGAATCGAAAAAATCACAGGCGAAATTCACCCCTACCTAAAACGAGAAATCTTCTTCGCACATCGAGACCTAGAAAAATTACTTACAGCATACGAATCAGGAGAAAAATTCTTTCTCTACACAGGCTGCGGACCATCAGGACCAATCCACCTCGGACACTACTCTGTCTGGAACTTCGTAAAATGGCTACAAGATAAATTTCAAGTTGAATTATGGTTTCAATTCACGGACGACGAAAAATTCCTCTACAAAAACAAAACTTACGAAGAAATCCAAGAATGGACTCGCGAAAATATGAAAGATGTAATAGCAATGGGATTCAGCCCGGAAAAAACCCACTTCCTAATCGACACAAAACACGCAGGAATAATGTACCCCGAAGCAATCAAGGTAGCAAAAAAAATAACATTCTCAACAATCAAAGCTTCCTTCGGATTCACGGACTCAAACAACATCGGCTCAATTTTCTACACCGCAATGCAAACAGTCCCAGTATTTTTACCAAACGTCCTAAATAAAAAATCAGAATATTGTCTAATCCCACTAGCCGTAGACCAAGATCCACATTTCAGAATATCAAGAGATGTCGTCCAAAAACTCGGACACAAAAAACCCGCAATCATGCACGCTAAATTCATGTCACCCTTAACAGGAACCGTCGGAAAATCAAGCAGCTCAAACTCCTCAAAAACAATCCTATTGACAGACGACTCAAAAACAGTCAAAGCCAAAATAAACAAATACGCATTCTCAGGCGGTCAAGACACAATCAAAGAACATCGTGAAAAAGGCGGAAATACAAAAACAGACGTAGCATGTCAATGGCTAAAGTATTTTGAACACGATGACGAAAAATTAGCAAAAATATACAAAGATTATTCAGAAGGAAAACTACTCTCAGGAGAAGTAAAACAAATTCTAATCGACAAAATAAACAACATATTATCTACACATCAAGAAAAAAGAAAATCAGCAGAAAAACAATTTAACAAATTTATCTATAGAGCTTAACAGTACGACCTAAATCAACAAATATAATCACACTAAAAATGATAAATGTCAAACAAACCAAATCCCAATAACTCTAAATTAAAAATAATTAAATATCGCAACATTTAATCGATACCACTTTGTGGTGATAATAATTAGAAGCTGAATGTTCTTCCTCTATGCCAACCATAATTTCTCCCGCCTGACATTCATTTCTACTATAAGTAACACTTACTGTATTTGCTGGACTATATCTAGTTGTCCAATAACAATTACTTAGTATAACACCTCCTCCAGCCACACCAACAATCTCCTCAGCCGTCAAACAACTCCCATCACCATCAAGAAACTCATCATCCAAACATTCCGTTACCACATTATTATCAACCCCACACCCATGCCCCGTAATCCTATTGCAAAAAGCATCATCCACAACAATCTCCCCAGAAGAATGCCCCATAACAACAGGACTATCCCCACCAAAAGCATTAACAAAAAACAACCCACCAAAAAAAACCAACACCCCAACAATCAAAAAAACATGCCTCTTCTCAATATTAACAATCATAACAAAATAACAAATCCAAACTATTTAAACTTAATCTAACTAAAAATCTCCCAACTCCAAAATACCGTGACTAAATTTTCCCCTTCCCAGCCCCTGACATCTGACCTCTAACCCCCAATACAGGCATCTAATTTATCCACAAAACTTAACGGTTGCTCAAATAATCACACTAAAAATGACAAATAACAAATAAACAATATTTCTATAAGTATTTTATTTTCCTACGCACTTTCTACACAATGCATTTTCCAACTTTTTGATGATCCATCAAAACTACACACAGGACTAAGTGCATTACAAACTGTTATTTCGCCTGCTTCATCACATGCTATTTCGCAAAAAACAGTTATTCTATCTAGACTATTACGAGTTCCACACGGACAATCATGGCATCCAAGACCAGAATAAATAGCTAGATTTACACCTACCCCAGCCACACCAACAATCTCCTCAGCCGTCAAACAACTTCCATCACCATCAAGAAACTCATTATCCAAGCATTCCGTTACCACATTAGTATCTGTATCTATATCAACCCCACACCCATGCCCCGTAATCCTATTACAAAAAGCATCATCCACAATAATTTCAGCAGAGCTATGTCCAAGAGTCGCAGGATCAGAAGTACCAAAAGCATTAACAAAAAACAACCCACCAAAAAAAACCAACACCCCAACAATCAAAAAAACATGCCTCTTCTCAACATTAATAATCATAACAAAATAACAAGTCCAAACTATTTAAACTTAATCTTACCAAAAAAATACATCCAACTCCAAAATCCCGTGCAATCTCGTGGCCAAATCTCCCCCTCCCCCAATCCCGTGTAATCCCGTGTAATCCCGTGGCTAAATTTTCCCCCTCCCCCAATCTCCCCGACTACCGACCACCAACCACCGACCCCCCAACACCTAATACAGGCATCCAAACTAGACATCTAACCCTAATATCCGACATAACATAGTTCTAACAAATTTATCTACAAAAATTAATCGCAATCAGGAACTCTATATGTTTGTCCCGGAACCACTTTTCTATCCCCATTTTCCATACTTATAAGATTATAAATCCCGCCAATTCCAACACTAGTTCCCAAATCATTATATTTTATAGCTTCATTAGTCCATCCACCATAACTAGAACTCTCATTAGCAACAACTTCCTCCCAAGAACAAGACGCATCCTCCACAGCTTTCATATTTTTGTCACGAACAGCACCATCAAAATAATTTGACAATCCAACCAAAGTCGCAACCACAGCAGCACTAGCTACAACACGAGTCAAACCCTTGGTAAAATTTCTTCGCCTTGCCTTCTGCCTGATTTTTGTCTTCGAAGTGTTGTAATCAGTTAAGCATATATTTTTCATAACAACACCAATCATTCAACCTATATAAACCTTTCGTTTTGCAACTATTATCAAGTAACAACATTAGAACCAACAACACCCACCCTAGATACCGGAGTCACAACCTTAGGCACAATATCAGAATCAACGTTAGGTGCCACAACTTTCTCAGCAACTCTCTCTCCTTTCTTCCCAAAAACCTCAACCCCACTATCCCTAATCGTCATCCCAACAGCCGCCCTCTCATGTGCCGTTCTCCTCATCTTCGCAATTCTAACTGCCCTGTCACCAACCCCAGCAATAGGAGACTCATAAAAAATACTAACCGAATCACTCAAAAACCTCAAAATATCAGTCTTCGTCCACTCCTCGCCACTAGTCCAATTCATCTCACCCTCTAAACTCTCATCAGCAAAAACCGTTGTCACTTTCAACCTCTTCATTAAACTCGACAACTCAAAAATAGTCTGCCTAATCTTCCCCTGTTCACTCAAATTCAAAGCCAAAACCGAAACCGGATCAAAACAAATCCTCCTCACATTATTATTAGAAATCATCTTTGTCAACTCCTTCTTTAATTCTTCAATCGAAGTCTGTGGTGCAAACCTCATAAATTTCATCTTCCCTTCCTCGCTCAACTTCGCGAAATCCCAACCATGCGCCATCGAATCATTCAAAGTATCAACGACATCAGGCTCAAAACTACAATATAAACCATTTTCCCCAAACTGCATCACACCATTCCAAAGAAACTGCAACAAAAAAGTACTCTTCCCCGAACCCGGACCACCAATAATCAAATTATCACTATTTCTAACAAAACCACCATCACACAACTTATCAAATCCAACAACCCCCGTCGGACATCGATCAATCACCCCATTCATAAAACACCAACAGCATAAATCTTTATAAATTCTCCTTTTTTCTATTCATTATGAAAACCTTAAACTTACATTGCGATTACATTAAATTCAAAGCATTAAAAAAAGCATTAAAAACAATCGACGAAATCGCACCCAACCAAACCCAAGAAGGCGAAGCAACAGATTGCTTAGTTGTCCTAATAGCAGTAGAAAAATCAGACACAAAAAAATCAATACCACAATTAATAGAATCAATCAAAAAAATCGCAACCGACGTAAAAACCGAAACCATAGTCCTCTATCCATACGCACATCTCTCAAGTAATCTAGGTTCCCCAGAAACAGCAATTGAAATCCTAAACGAAACAGCAAAACAACTCCAATCCCCATCTGTCAGCGAAAACAATCTAAACATAATCCTCGCTCCATTCGGCTACTATAAAACATTTGAACTAAAAGTCAAAGGACACCCTTTATCAGAATTATCTAGAGAATTTACAATCCAATCAAATGAAACAGAAGACCTTTCTTCTGAACAAATAAAAAAACTCCTAAGACAAATATCAAAAGCAAAACTCGACACATCCAAACTTGCAGAAAACGATCACAGAATAATCGGAAGCAAAATGGACCTATGGAGCTTCAATAATGTAGCCCCAGGAATGGTATTCTGGCACCAAAAAGGACTCCACGTCAAAAACAAACTAATCGAATTCTGGAGAGAGCTCCACAGAACAGACGGCTACGAAGAAATATCAACTCCTCAAATCATGGACAGAAAACTCTGGGAAGTCTCAGGTCACTGGTCAAAATTCGCAGAAAACAATTTCAAAACAGAATACGAAAAACGAGACTTTTTAGTAAAACCAATGAACTGTCCAGGCGGAATGCTAGTCTATAAAACATCTCCAAAAACATACAAAGACTTTCCATTAAGAGTCGGCGAAATCGGAATAGTCCACAGAGTCGAACTCTCAGGAACACTAGGAGGACTTTTCAGAGTAATACAATTCACACAAGACGACGCCCATATATTCTGCACAGAAGATCAACTTGAATCTGAAGTAGAAAAAATCATCAACCTAATCAACAAAACATTCAACCAATTCGGACTAGAATTCGATCATGTAGAACTTTCAACAAGACCAGAAAAAAGAGTAGGCTCAGAAAAAATATGGGACATAGCAGAAAAATCTCTTGAAAAAATCCTGAAAAAATCCAAAATGAAATACGAAATCAACGAAGGCGACGGAGCATTCTACGGACCAAAAATCGACTTCCATTTAAAAGACTCCCTAAATAGAACATGGCAATGCTCAACAATCCAACTCGACATGGCACTTCCAGAAAGATTCGACCTAACTTACCAAGACGAAAACAACACCTCACAAAAACCAATCATGCTCCACAGAGTAATTTATGGCTCCTTAGAAAGATTTATCGGAATAATCACAGAGCATCTCGACGGAAAATTCCCGCTATGGCTTTCTCCAAACCAAATAAAAATTATGACACTGAATGATGATGCAAAAGATTACGCCAAAAAAATCTCAGACGATCTATTCCAAGAAGGATTTCAAGTAGAGCTAAACGACAAGTCTGAATCAATGGGTAAAAAAGCAAGAGAAGCACAGATCCAAAGATTCAATTACTTAGTAACAGTCGGAGAAAAAGAAATGAAAGACGATAAAATCGCCGTAAAAAAACGAGACTCAAAAGAAATAATAACAATGACACTAAAAGAATTCAAAGAAAAAATCAAATCCGAAATCTCTTCTAAAATATTATAGACAAAACAAAAATCCCATGAAATCTGTGGGAAAAATTCTCCCTCCCCCCGACATCCAACACAGGCATCTAATATAAACCACCCATCCCCGACATATCTCAGAAACAATTATAAATGACATTAACTTCCAAATACAATGAGGTGGGGAAAAATACTATTAATTTTCCAAGCAATTGTAACACTGATAATCGGGATGGCATTCTTTTCACAACTA
>DAOWCW010000050.1 GCA_030639395.1 archaeon | reverse complement strand
TCGATGATGTTTTTTTTGGCGAGGAATCGGTAGAAGTAGAAAACGAAGATTGAATAGAGGACGATTACCGTTGTGAAGAATGTTAGGGTTAAGAAAAAACTTGTTTCTACTGTGAAAAGAGTTGTTAATTTTTCTAGCATTTTGTCACCTTGGGATAATCAAGAATTTTGTATTTATAAGATTACTCTTTCTTTTCTTCTGTTGGTTTTTCAAATAAGGAATCGAATTTTTTACTTCCTTCCTTTAAGACTTTTGTGTTAATTTGAACTGTAAAAGAGGAGATTTCCTTTCCTCTAACCGTTTTTCTTAATCTTAGTCCTTTTGGTTTTCGGTTGATTTTTGTTTCTCCTTTTGGTTTCTTTTTCATTCCTCTTCCGTAGCCTAGGAGGACTTTGTGTAGGTTTGGTCCGTCGATGTTTGGGGATCCCATGAATCCTGCTTTGTCGGAGGTTCCTGTAATTAGGAGTTCGTAGCCCTCTAAGTCTGGGGAGAATTCTTTTCCGTCGATTTTATCGTTTATTGAATGGCCAGCTATGTCTTCGCTTTTTGTTTCTGTCTTGAAGGTTTTTCCTTTATGGGATATGTTTATTTTGAATACCATGATTTCAATGTTTCCGAGGGTCTTTGTGTTTTAAACTCTCCTCAGCTTATAATTGTGTAATTTGTTATTGATTTGGGTTTTTAAAGATTTGGGGTTGTATTTATTTTAGTTTTATCATTTTGTGGTAGACTTTGGCTGTAATATGGCAGTCGGCTAGAGCATCGTGGGCTTTTGTGTAGTCTATGTCGAAGTGGGTTGCTAGGGTTCCTAATGTGGCTCGGAGATGATTTGGGATTAAGTCTTGTTTTTGGAGATTTCTCCATATTTTCATTGTATCTTCGGATTCTTTGTGGAGTAAGGAGGCTGTGTTTCCTTGTTGGAATAATGCATTGAGGAATCCTTTGTCGAAGTGGATGTTGTGTCCGACTAGTGGAATTTGTGTTGCCGAATTTTTTTTGATGAATGTGTTGATTTGTGTGCAAGCTTTTGGGGGATGGACGGCGTGGAGGTTGTGTTGCTCTATGTTGATTTTATTTACTTTCATTGCTTCTCTTGTTGAGTTGTAGTTTTTGTGTTTGACAAAGATGTGGTTTTGGTCTAAGATATTTAGATGGGTTTTTTCTACGTCGATTAAGAGGAGTCCTATGGTTAGGGTTTTGTTGAAATGAGGAGAGAGCCCGGTTGTTTCGGTGTCTATGATTAGGCGGTGCATGGGAAGGGAATGAAGTTATACCTCGTGTTGTTGTTTTTTAGTTGTTGGTTTGATTTGGCGGTTTTTGTTATTTTCATTGATTTAAAAATTGCGAGAGGTTTATAATTATTGTTGTATATAAGTTCTTAAATAGCTCTTTAGGTTTGAATTGTTATGGATGCTTTGGAGTATTTGAGCGAGAGGCATAAAAAAGCTTTTAGTCGGTGGCATCCTGTTTATTTTGAGGAAGAGGGTGTGCCTTGTATTGCTCATTTGGCTAGACATTCTGTTTTGGATTTGGATTTGGCTATTATAGAAATGGGGGATGATGTTACTTATTATGGTTGTTTTGAAAATTTTTCTTTGAAAAATTATAAGGGTGTCTTGGTTCCATCTCTGGTGGAGGAATTGTCTTGTGTGATGAAAAGAAGTGAAGGCAGGGTTGATGATCTTAATGATTTAAATGAAAAAATTATATCTAGCTTGGAGTTAGATGTTTATTAGTTGAAATCCTCGTCTGTTAATTTCCAAAATGACATTTGCGCTTTGCGTGGTAACAGGTAACAGGTAACTGCTTTGCGTTTCACGCTCTTGTGTAACTTTGCTATTTTACTTAAAATCCTCGTCTGTTAGTTTCCAAAATGACATTTTTTCGGCGTCGAATGTGGGATGTTCTTCGCAGAAGTTGATTTCGAATTTTTTTGCTTGATAGAGTTTTTGGACTTTTTCTTCTGGAAGTATAATTCTATTTTTTGGTGTATCGATGTGGAATTTTTTTGTGTATTTTTTTAATTCTTGAATAGTTTTTTTCATGTTTTCTGGTATTATTGTGAAGTATACCACGGTTCCTTCCTCGGTTTTTTGACCATATGGTAGGATTTTGTGGCGGAGTAGGCGGTTGTGGTATTGGTGATGGTTTTTTGTTTTGGCGGTGCAGAGATGCATTTTAAGTTTTAGGGATTTGCATTTTTTTAGGATTTCTTTTCCGGCTTCTATTGATTTAGATATTGTGTAAGTGTCTTCATTTAGAGTGTAGTCTTTTGTTATAATGTCGAAGTTTGTGTCGGAGAGTTCGAATTCGTTTAGATTTGCAAAGCTGATATGGGGTATGATTCGTTTTATAAAAGAGACGATTTCGTTTTTCTTTTCTGGGAGAAGTGGGAGTTCGATTCCGGTGTTGGTTTTGCCGAATATTTCGGAAGCTATTCTTATTTTTTTGATTTCTTCTAGTGTTTTCTTTTCTGTTGTTTCTTCGGTTAGGAATGATGAATGGAATCTTACTTCGTCGATGTATTTATGTAATTTTTCTAATTTTGATTTGTCAGCTAGGATCAGGGGTAGATATATATGGATGTGGAATTTTTTGCCGAATTCTTTTTTTAGGGCTTTTGCGTATTTTAGTGTTCGGTCTAGGTATGCTAATGGATCTCCACCTGTGATTCCGGCTCCTTTTGCTCGGGACTCTTTTACTTCTTCAATTAAATCTTTGCTTGAGTTGCATGGTCTTTCATTTGCCCAGGCTTGTGGGGAATTTTTTCTGCCCCCTGAAAGTGAGCAGTACCAGCAGTTTCTTGAGCATTTTCCGCCGACAAATAGGACTAATTTTTGACCTTTAAGGCAGAATTTGCAGCCTTTGCAGATGTCGTTGTTTGAGTAAGAATCGTATTTTGTTTTCATGAGGTTAAAAATAAATATTATTTGGAAAATTCTCTATAAATCTTTTCATTTTCATCTGTTTTTATTATATACCAAGGTTCTTGTTTTTCTATTTCTTCTTCTTCATCTGGAGATTTAGATGTATTTGAATTATAATGTTCTACGGCTGATTCTAAGCTTCTTATGTCATCCATACAACTTCTGCTATACATAGATATTTGTATGTTTTTTAGTATATAATTTTATCGGAAAGAAATGGTTTAATTATATTTCCCAAGTTACATTTTCTCTTCTCTTAATTAGGCTCTTTCTTTTTAGAAAAAAGAAATTCCTTGGAAGTAGAAAAACTATTTTTCCAAATATCAGATTCCCCAGGTGACATTTGATCTTCTTTTTATGGCAGCAATTTCTTGAAGTATTGATTTCTCTTCTGAAGAAAGTAATGTTTTGTGTTCTTTGAATTTTCGGAATTGGGATTCTGCTAAATTTACATAGAGATGTTCTCCGATTGTTATTTGTCTTTCGAAGTTTACTCCTGGCATTGAGATTGCTACTTCTTTGCCAGATTGAACTTCTCGTGCGGATTTTTTATCGTCTTGAATTTCTTTGACTTGTCCTATTTTTTTATCATCACGATTGATGAAGCGTTCTCTGCTTTTGAGTATGCCGGCTTCTATTTTTACACCGAAGACTGCTGGGGATGAGTTTCGGAATACGAAGTCGAGTACGGTTAGTTTGCAGATTGTTGGGAGTTCTTTTAATTTTTTTCTTTCTATTTCTTGGAGTTTTTCTATTTTGTATTTTTCTAGGTCTTCAATGAGCTTGTAGACGACCTCGTTTGTTATGATTTTTATTTTTTTTAATTCATCAAGATTTTCGATGTCTTCTGAGGATTTTACGTTGAAGCCGATTACGATTCTGTCTTCTTCTTGTAGTGTGTTTGCGAGATATATATCTTTTTTGGAGATTGGACCGATGCCGGCTTTGATGATTGGAATTTGTTTTTCTTTTAGTAGGACGAGTAGGGCTTCTAATGATCCTAGGGAGTCGGCTTTTGCAACGATTCCTATTTCGCTGGTTTGAATTTCTTCGGATATTTCTTTGACAAATTCTTCTGTAATTTTTTCTATTGTATTTTTTTCTGTGATTACTTGGAAAGGCATACCTGGGAGAATTTCTTCTTTTGATGTTATTTGGAGTTTTATTCCGGTTGCGGCTTCGACTTGTTGTTTTGTTTCGTATCCTTTGTTGAGAGGTTTTGCTTCCTGGATGTTTCGGATTTTTGTTTGGATTGGGTCGTCAAAAGATGCGATTGCGATTTCGTTTTTAGTTGAAAGTTTTCCGTCGTAAAGGATGCATTCTAGGAAATTCATTGCTTTGTCTTTTTTGACTTCTAGGACGACGCCTTTCCCGAGTTCTTTAGTTTGTATTCTGTCTTTTAGAAATTTTTGCGAAAGGGCTGTTATCATTGCGAGGATTTCTGATATTCCTTCTCCTGTTTGTGCTGAGCATGGGATGATTGCTACTGATTTTGTGAAGTCTTCGATTTTGGAGTAGATGTCTGCTGTTATGCCGTGGGAATGTAGGCTACCGATTATTGTGTAGAATTTTTCTTCGAAGTTTTGTTTAACGTTGGTCGCTTGGTTTTCGATTGATTCTAGTGATAAGAGGTTTGCCGAGGTTTGCCAGCCTGATATGTTGTCGATTTTGTTTAAAGCGATGATGAAAGGTGTTTTGTTTGTTTTGAGGATTTGGAGGACTTCGGCTGTTTGTGGTTTGATTCCGTCGTTGATATCGATTACTAAAATTGCTATGTCTGCTAGGGAGCCGCCCCGTTTTCGGATGTTTGTGAATGCTGCGTGTCCTGGCGTGTCGATAAAGAGGAGTCCTGGGATTTCTAATGGGATTTTGAATTTGTCTAGGGTTGTTTTGGCACGTTGTTTTATGTTTTCTTTTGGTAAAGTTGTGAAGGAGATTTTTTGGGTGATGCCTCCGGCTTCGGCTTCTTGGATAGAAGTTCCTCTAACTTTGTCTAGGATGGAGGTTTTTCCGTGGTCTACGTGTCCTGCTACTGTTACTATTGGTTGGCGAATTGTCATGATTAAGAAAGAAGTGGAGAATTTTTAAATGTTGATGCTGTATGTTTTTTATGGAATATGGGTTGGAAAGTTTGGAAGATAAATATGAGTTGGAGCTGGGGCGGATT
>DAOWCW010000065.1 GCA_030639395.1 archaeon | reverse complement strand
TTTTCGGATGAAGATGTTGAGATGGTTGTCGGGCAAACGGGGAAGAGTGCTGATGTTGTGAGAGAGGCTTTGGAGAAGAGTGCTGGGGATATTGCTGAGGCGATTATAAACTTAAAGGATTAAATATAGGTCTGTATCTCTCATTATGCCGAGATACTTACCATGTTTCAATTTAACTAAACAAGGTTTACTCACTCAATGTAGCGAGGAACCATTTACCTGATTTAAACAGTGAAAACCCGGCTCCTAGAACTCCTAAGCTGGTTAGGACGAGTCCTATTGTAGAATATCTAGATGGGAGCCTATTTTTTTCGTATTGGGTTAATAATGTCTTATCTGTTTCTAATTCTGATAATTTTTGGCTGGCTACTTCTCTGGCCGATTCGTTTTCTTTTAAAATGTCTGTTCTAGCATTGTTATAGTTAAGCATCTCTGCATTTGCAGTAATTGGGTAATTAGCAATTAAATTAGTGTTTAGTGTTTTTTCATCGGCTTCTAATTGAGATAATTTTTCACGAGTAGTTATGTATTCCTCAGAGAACTCGGGTTTTTCAATAGTTACGGCCCTATATATATCTGCACCTATTATAGTTATTCCTATAAACGCAGTAGTCATGCCAACCATTGCATAATTTTTCCATAATTTATCCTTGCTTTTTGGGTCTTTTTTCGATTTTTCGGCTGTGGCATTATTGTGTTCTGTCATGTGGATGGTTATGTGTTTTTATTTTTAAGAATTGTGGTGATGGGGTGATTACAATAATTAATATAAAGAGTTGTTGGGGTTTTGCTGGATGGATTGGAGGACGGATTTTTATGAGGCGAGATGGCATTTGGATGTTGCGAAGCGGATGCTTGGAGTTTATGATGAGTATACTGAGAAGCGGGTTTTGGTTGGGGTGATTCGGGAGGGAGCGAAGGCGGCTGGGAAGTTGGTTCGGGCATTTTTGATTTTTGATGGGACTCATGGAAATTTGAGAACTTTTATTGAGCGGGTTGCACCGAAATATTTGGATTCTGTTGCTGTGGGGAATTTAGTAAAAATTTTGGAAGTAGAGCGAGCACAGAGGATTTCGAGGGTTGAGTTTGTGAAGGGTGATAATATTTTGATGGAAATTGAGGGAAAGTGGAGAGTTTTGAAGGTTTCGAGACTAAGAGAATTTATTGATGCCATTGATGATGCTGTTAGTAATTTTCCGACAGATATAAAAAGGTAATTGTATTGCTTATTTTTGCGTTGGGAAGACAAGGTTATGGATGAAGAAATTATTAAAGAAAAAACTAGTGCGGATCATTTGATGTATGTTAGTTTGAAGTATACTAAAACTTGTGATGTGATTTTAAATTTGCTGGCTAGGTGGAAAAGTTTGATTGAGATTTCTTTTGATGCGATTTTGGAGAAGGGTGTTGAGGGTGGGAAAATTAATTGTATGCCTGCTACTCCGATACAAAGAATTGAATTTATTAAGAAATATTTTGCTAAGGATGAGGCTGTGCAGAAGGTTGTTCCGCTTTATGTTTTTTTCAAGAGAGTGCCAGATTTGAAGAGTGTGAAAAGTGGGGAGTTTCGGAAGAATGTGAATTTGAAAGTTGTTGTTACGCCGACTAGGAATATTGATATTAATATGGAAAAGCTGGGTGAATACTATGCTATTATTGAGGCGTTCATGGGAAGAGTGAAGGAAATTACCACGAAGTAATTTTTAGCTTGTTTTGTTTTAAGAATTCTATGTTTAAAATTTAAGAACAGCTTCGTCCGATTTATGTTATTTTGTTAAAAATGTCGGCTAATAAAACTTATAAAGCGACTTTTTCTGATAGATACACGTTTATTCAAAATGGCTCTCAAAGAGTACCGTTGATATACGAAAAATAAAATAATGGCACGGAAAAGTATCAGGATATAAAAATAATAATGGCAAGAATAATTGTGATAAATTCAGGGAAGGGTGGCGTCGGTAAGACGACTACTGCTATTAACTTAGGTGCTAGTTTGAACAAGCTGGACAAGGAAGTTATTATTGTGGATGCTAATTTGAATACTCCGAATATTGGATTGCAACTTGGGGCTCCGATTGTTCCGGTTACTTTGAATCATGTTTTAAAGGGGAAGGCTTCTATTGAAGATGCTATTTACGAGCATCATTCTGGGACGAAGATTGTTCCGTCGTCTTTATCGGTCAAGGAATTGACTAAGTTTAATGTTAAGAAGTTGCCTGAGATTACTCAGAAGTTGTCTGAACTTTGTGATTATGTTATTGTGGATTCTGCTGCTGGTTTTGGTGAGGAGGTTATGGCTGTTTTAGAATCTGCTGATGAGATTATTATTGTTACGAATCCTGAGATGCCGGCTGTTACTGATGCTTTGAAGGCTGTTAAGGTTGCAAGGAAATTGGGGAAGGAGATTAATGGTGTAGTTGTTACTCGGCATGCTGATGCTAAATATGAGATGCCTTTGAGTTCGATTAAGTCGATGTTGGAGTCGCAGATTATTGGTGTTATTCCTGAGGACAAGGCTGTTAAGGAGGCTTTGAATTTGAGGGATGCTGTTTGTCATACGCATCCTAGGAGTCGGGTTTCTAAGAAGTATTTGGAGATTGCTAGGAAGGTGAATGGGGAAGAGGTTGTGGAGAGGGTTGGGTTTTTTGAGCGGTTATTTTTTAGGTAGTCGCGGGAGGCTCTTCGGTTTTTCCGAAGGATGACTTAAATTTTCAATTTGGATGGCTCGTTAAAACAAAGTTTTAATGAGTGGCTCAACTTCGTTGGGTGCTTGGCGGCTTGTGAAGGTTTATATATTTTGAGTGGTTTTTCTTTTGATGTGGAGTGAGGAGCAGATTGCGGATCATGTGAAGGCGGCTGAATTGCTTTTGGA
>DAOWCW010000026.1 GCA_030639395.1 archaeon | reverse complement strand
TTCTTTGGTTTCTGTTGATGGGTTGAATTTGACGTCGAGTGATTTGAATTGTTCGGGTGTTGTTAGTGATGCTGATGGGGATGATTTGAATGTTTCGGTGAGATGGTATGTGGATGGGGCTTTGAATTTGTCGGTTGATTATAATGAGAGTTATTCAAATGGGACGCTGTTTAGTGCGGTTTTGGATTCGGGAAATACTAGTATTGGGGAGAATTGGTCGTGTGGTTTGAGGGTTTTTGATGGGGTGCTTTGGAGTGGGTGGGGGAATAGTTCGGAGTTGGAGGTTTTGGGTGGGGTTCCAGTTATAAATTCAGTGACAAATATTCCAAGTGATCCATATCATACTGATAATATTATTGTTAGTGTGAATGTTTCAGATTTAGATTCAGGTCAGACAATGAACTGTAGTTTAAGCGGTGATTTATCTGGGTACAATACAACTACAACAGATGGTGACGATCTAATTATAAACATTTCACTTGGAATAAAATCTGCTGGAACGTATTATTATAATGTGACTTGTGATGATGGTTATGATAATGATACTAGTTTGAATCATAATGTTAGTGTCGCACATCTTTATTATAATCTAACATATTTAACAAATGAAACAACAACCGTTGCATACACATATGAAAATGATAATCTGACTGATGTTGTTTATAATGATACACTTAATGCAGTTGTTTTGAATGACACACTTAACGGAACATTAATTTCGCAAGTGTTTGATGCTGGAAGTGATATGGTTTGGAAGAATATTAGTTGGGAGGAGAATGTTACGAGTATTGAAGGGGGTAATGATGAGAATACTGTGTTGTTGGTTCATTCGGATACGACTAATGGTAGTACAATTTTTAAGGATAGTTCAAGTTCTAATCATACTATTACTGCTAATGGTGATGTTTATCATAGTACTGCTCAACAAAAATTTGGAACCACTAGTATTTCTTTTGATGGTGTGGGTGATTATGCTAGTATGTCTGATAGTGTTGATTGGAGTTTTGGGTCAGATAATTTTACAATTGATTTTTGGTATTATTTTAGAGATATAGGTGAAATTAATTTCGCTCCAATTGGTAATGCTCATTTGGCTAATACTAATGGCTGGATAATTTATATATCTAATGCTTTGGATAATGTGCAATTTTGTATAAATGGTGTAGGTTCATGTATTACAGGTACTGGATCGTTAGCAAATAATACATGGCATCATATTGCAGTTGTTAGAGAAGGTACTGGTGCGGATAAATCAAAAATTTATATTAATGGTTTATTAGATAGCACAGGAACAATTGGTGCAATTAATAATAACAGCTATGATTTGAGAATAGGTAGAGGATATGAAGATTGGAATCAAGATATGCATGATTATGGAAGGGTTGATGAGGTTAGAATATCTAGTAATGTAAGATGGAATGATAATTTTACTCCTCCGAATGCTGGATATTATGATATTATTAGAGATTTAAACTTCTCAGTCCGTTCATGTAACGATGATGCCTGTTCAGGAGAAAGTTGGAGTGATATTACAGATAGTTCTCCTCAGGATTTATCTTTAGATTTTAATAGATACTTTCAGTATAAAACATATTTTGAAACAACTGATACGGATTATTCGCCAGAACTTTATAATGTAACAATTAATTATATGTCTAATTCAGCTCCTAATAATCCTAGTCCGGTTTTGGTTTCTGTTGATGGGTTGAATTTGACGTCGAGTGATTTGAATTGTTCGGGTGTTGTTAGTGATGATAATGGGGATGATTTGAATGTTTCGGTGAGATGGTATGTGGATGGTGTTTTGAATTTTAGTTTGGATTATAATGAGAGTTATTCTAATGGGACTTTGTTTAGCGCGGTTTTGGATTCGGGAAATACGTCGAAGGGTGAGAATTGGAGTTGTTCAGTGAGGGTTTATGATGGAGAGTTTTGGAGTGAATGGGGGAATTCTAGTTTGTTGGAGGTTTTGAATAGTTTGCCAAATGTGACTTTGGTTGGACCTGCTGATTGGAATTCTACGAAAAATAGGACGCAGGAATTTTCGTGGAATGGGTATGATGCTGATGGAGATGAGTTGACTTATGAGATTAGTATTGGTGAGTATAAATATTCGGGAATTAAGATTTGTAATGATGACAGGTCTGATGATAGTTTGGATGTGGAGTCTTATGTTCCTTTGAGTGACTTGGTTTGTTTGCATGATAATGGGTATTATTATAATTGGTCGGTTCGGGCACATGATGGGGTTGGTTGGGGAGAGTGGTCTGAGGTTTGGCATTTAAATGTGACGGCTGAAGTTTCTATTAGCTTGGTTGATAATGAGGTTAATTTTGGTTCGCTTGGTCCTGGAGAAATTGAGAATAGTAGTGATGATAGTCCGAGTCCGTTTGTGATTGATAATGATGGGAATGTTTTGACGAATATTAGTTTGAATTCTTCGGCTTTGTGGAATGAGGAACCGACGGATAGTGCGTATTATCAGTTTAAGGCGGATAATGTGACAGGGGAGGAGGGGGCGTTTAGTTGGTTGCTTTCGATTGTTAATTGGTTTAATATGCCGATTACTGGTGAGGTTATTGGAGTTGGGGAGTTAAGTTATGCTGATGGGGATGATAGTGCTGAGGTTGATATTCGGTTGGAGGTTCCTATTGGCGAGTCTCCGGGCGTGAAGAGTGCGACGATTATATTTTCGGGGGAGTTGGCAGAATGACCCCATTAGATAGCCTTTCCCGGTTAGATAATTTTCGTATCAAACGGGACAAGCGGCATCGAACGGGGCAGGTGGAGTTGTACTATGTTTATGTTTTACAATCGGAGAAGGATGGTAATTTTTATGTTGGGTATACTTGTAACTTGAAGAATAGGGTTGGTGAGCATAATAATGGTAAAGTGAGGTCTACTTCGTATAGGAGACCCTTGCGTTTGATTTATTTTGAAGGTTGTCTGAATGAAAAAGATGTATTGCATCGTGAAAAATACTTAAAGACGTCTTGGGGTAAGAGGTATATCAAAGTCAGGATTAAAAATTATTTAAGTAAGCAAGAAAAAAATACAATTAAGAATGGGGTGGTTAAAAATGAATAAGTATATTTGGAAGATTGATTTGGTTGTGATTGGGATTAGCGTGTTGATTTTAATGGGGTTGGTTGGATATGCTAGACCTTTAGTTATTGCGCCGTTTGATGAATATGAGAGTTTGGATGGTGAGATTTTGTTCGAGTTTGAGCGGGCCGATGTTTTGTTGATTGATGATAATGCAGATTTTACTACGCCAGATGAATATAGGGTTGTTGGTGGTGAGAGAGTTGAATTGGAGCCTGGTGTTTATTATTGGAAGGTTAGTGGCGTGTTGGGTAGTGAGGTTCGAAAATTGACGATTAATTCTAGGATTGAGCTGGAGCTGATTGAGACTGAAGAAGGAATGGCTGTTATTAATGCTGGGAATGTTCGGTTGAATGTGGATGTTTATGATGGAGATGAGTTGGTTGAAAGGATGAAGCTTGGGGTTGGGGATATTAGTGAGGAAGGGGATGGGTTTATTGGAGGTTATGATAATGAGTAGGAGATTTTTGATTTTGTTGGTGGGGCTTTTTATGATTGGTTCGGTTTTAGCTTTGGGAATTAGTCCGGCTCGGACGACTATTGATTTTGAGAGTAATTTGAAGAAAAGTGTTGGGTTTGATATTTTAAATAGTGGTGGAAGTGATATTAAGGTTGTGTTTTCAGCACAGGGAGATTTGGCGGAGTATATTTCTTTGCCAGTTAAAGAATCTATTATTTTGGGGAATGAGAAAAGCAAGAGTTTCAGTTATGAGTTGAATTTGCCTCCAAGGTTGGAACCTGGTCTTCATACGGGTGAGGTTTTTGCGATGCAGTTGCCAAGTGCTGGTTCAAGTGCTGGTTCGCAGATTTTAGCTACATTGGCGGTTGTTACTCAGGTTCATTTGTATGTTCCTTATCCTGGGAAATATGCTAATGCGAAGATGTATATTTATGGTGCGAATGTTGGCGAGATTGTTAAATTTGTTATTCCGGTTATTAGTGCTGGTGAATTTGATTTGAGTTCGGTTAGGGCTAGTGTTGATATTTATACTAAGGCTGGTGAAAAAATTGATAGTTTTAATATTGAATCGATTAGTGTATTAAGTGGGGAGAGGAAGGAATTGGTTTATAATTGGAAGTCTGATTTTCCTATTGGGGATTATGTCGCTAAGGCAAGTTTGGTTTATGACGAGGGAACTATTAATTTGGAGGAAAGTTTTAGCATTGGTGTTGAGGAGTTAGAATTGCAGGAGATTAACGTTGGTGATTTTAATTTAGGTCAGATTGCGAAACTGGAAATGTTGGTTGAAAATAAGTGGAGTGAGACAATTGGAGGTGTTTATATTGAAACGAATATTTTTGATTCTAATGGAAATGTTGTTTCTAATTTTGAATCGGCCGTTAAAGATATTGCGGCTTTAAGTAAAGAGTCATTTGTTTCGTATTGGGATACTGCGGGGGTTCGTGAGGGAGATTATGACGCTGAAGTTTCGATTAGCTATGGAGACAAGGAAAGCAAGAAGAGTTTGAAGTTTGAAGTTAGCGAGAATGAATTGGTTGTTGTTGGTTTGGGTTATGTAATTTCTGCTGAGGGGAGAGAGGATGGAACGGATACTATTATTATTGTTTTGGTTATAGTGATTGTTTTGATGATTTTGATTAATCTGTTGTGGTTTTTACTTCTTCGAAAAAAGCTTTCAAAATAATTTTGATTCTTAGCGACTTATTCTTCGTTGGACGAACCCTCGCGTACTTAGTACGCCACGGAACCGTCCGCCTCGCCTAAGCCTGCTAAGAATTAAAATTGTTGCGAGGGTTGTTGGAATGCGGATTTAAGATTTTCCTGTGAGACTATGGATAATGTTAAATATTGTCATTTGTTTGTTTTTTTATGAAGAGTATTTTGTGTTTGTTGATTTTGGTTTTTGTGTGCAGTGTGGTTTGTGCTGTTGAAGGCGTTAATCCTGGAAGCTATGAGGTTGACTTTGAATCAGGGCTAGAGAAAGAGTTTGTTTTTGATTTTGTTTTAGATGGCAAGGAGGAGTTGAAAATTAGAGGTGATTTGGCTGGATATGTTGAGTTGGATAAGGATGAAATTGTCGGAAGGGAAGATGTTGTTGCTAGATTAAAGTTGCCGGAGGTTTTAGATAATTTTGGTGTTAATAATATTTGGATTATTGCGGGGGATGTTGCAGCGATTATTAAGGTTTGGGTTCCTTATCCTGATAGGTATGTTGATTTAAGTTTGGCTGTTCCTGATGTGAATATTGGCGAGGAGGTTTTGATTAATTTGAAGGTTTCGAATTTTGGAAAAGAAGCATTGAATGTTAGTCCCATTGTTAAGATTTATAATTTGATTGCCGATTGTCGATCGGTCTTAAGTGAACCTGATGTTGTTAATTCCTCGATTGTTGATTGCCAAGAGTTTATTGAGGTTTTTGAAGGGGAGGAACGGAAGTTAGATAGTTTAGAGAGTTTTGATTATGAATTTTCTTTTGATAGTTCGAATTATTCTTCTGGAGATTATTTGGCTGTGGTTGGGGTTGATGAGTTTAATATGGATGATGTGTTTAGATTGGGTGAGCGTGGAATTAAAATTTTGAATTATACTCGTGAGGTTCGTGGTGGTGGATTAAGGCGATTTGAGATTGAGGTTGAGAGTATTTTTGATGATAGGATGAAAGAAGTTTATGCTGAAGTTCGGATTATTGGAAGGAAGAGTGATGGTGAGGTTTCGCTCGATAGGGTTGGCGGTTTTGATAGTTCTATTGTTTCGTTGAGGGGATGGGAGAGGAAGGTATTAGTTGGTTATTTTGATGCAAGGGAATTGGAAGGAGAGGTGATGTTGAGCATTGATGTTTATTATGATGGCGAGGTTGAGTCTGAAGTTGTTCGGGTTAATGTTATGAAGGGGTTTGGGTTATGGGTTTGGGCTATAGGGTTTTTTGTTTTGGGATTGTTGGGATTTTTTGGTTGGAAGTTTTTTTGGAAGAGGAAGTGATTTTATTAATTGGTGGAGTTAAAGATGTCTGGTGAGTGAAAATCTGTGATTTTTACGACTTGATAGGCTTATTTTTGCTTGTTTGGTAAAATTAATTTTGTTGAAAACTGGGTTATTCTGATGAGAAGTAGTGGGAATATTTTTGGGTGGTGAGGTTAAGTTTTTATATTAGGAATTGTTAGGTTGAGGATGGAGAAAAAGGTGATGCCATTAGATGGTGCGAGAACTCGTAAGCGGGTTGTGACGTTATTTGCGACTTTGATTTTGTTGGGATTTTTGAATTTTGTTTTTATTAACTATATGGGAATTCCTTTTTCACCGGTTGTTATTACTGGGCATGTGATTAATGATAGTGCGATTGTTCAGATTTTTGTTGAAAAGTTGTTTAATATTATTATTTATTCTCCGGAGAATATAACTTATAATTTTAGTAAAGGGGAGTCTTATATTATTGAGTTAAATGTTAGTGCTGACTTTGCGGTTGAACCGGTGGATGGTTGGAGTTATTCGCTTTATGATTTGAGACATGATGTTTATGTAGAGCAGGATACTTTGTTTGATCCTAATAGTTCGATTAGTGCGGTGAGGTGGGGGAATTTGTTGACGGTGTTTGCGTTGTCTGATGAAGGGTATTTGATTAATGAGAGCGTTATTTTTTATGTGGATGTTCCTAATTCGGCTCCTCTTTTGGGGAATATTAGTGACCCGATTTTTGTTTGTGAGGGGGAGAGATTGGAATATAGATTTAATGCGACTGATATTGATGAAGATGATTTGGTTGGTGATATTTCTCCGAAGAATCCATTTTATTTGAGTTCGCATGGCAGGATAAATGTGACTAGTTTTTTTGATATTGTTTCTGGGTTTTTAGATAAGGATGATGTGGGGATTCATGTTGAGAGTATTTCTGTTGTGGATCCTTGGAATGAAGTTGATAGTCGTGATGTTGATATTGAAGTTATTGAGATAAATAATTTCCCTATGCTTGAAGATATTGGGGCACAGACTGTTTGGATAAAGGGGGAGAATTCTACGTTTTATTATTCTGTTTTTGTTTTTGATGTTGAAGATGGGATATCTAGTGATGGGAATTTGAAGTTTAATTTAAGTTGGGGCGGTAATGAGAATTTGTTTGATATTGGGTCTAGTGATGGTATTATGAATTATAGTCCGGTTGTTGGACATGAGGGTCGGGTTTATAGTTTGCAGGTTTGTGTTGAAGATAATGCTTTGGGTTCGATTCATGAAAATATTAGTTTGTGTGCTCCGCAGGGCGGGGATTCTGAAATTGTTTGCGATGATTTTACTTTGACTGTAACTGATGAGAATAGGGCGCCTGAAATTTTGAATTATAGTCCAGTAAATGAAACGTTTGGGGTTTTGGGAACGCAGGATGTTGAATATTTTGTTGAGGTTTATGATGCTGATGGGACGATTCCGGATATTGATTGGTATGTTGATGGAGTAAGGGTGGAGCATAATGAAAATTTTTCTAATGATAGTTTTGTTTATGCTTTTGGATGTGGGGTTAATGGGTCGCATAGTGTTGGGATAGTTACCAGTGATGGGTTGCTTAATGATTCGTGGGTTTGGTATGTTAGTGTGAGTGGAGTTGATTGTCCGGTGGAGTCTTCTGGGGGAGGTGGTGGTGGTGGGGGAGGTGAATTTTGTATTGAGGATTGGTTTTGTGATGATTGGGGAGTTTGTCAGAATGTAGAGAGGTCGTTTGATTCTGGAATGCTTTCTTTGGAAGATTATGCAATTGCGAAGGATGTATGTTTTCAGAATGGCGAGGAGGATGAGAGGTTTTGTGGGTTTCAGATTACTGGGTGTCATGATTTGAATTATTGTAATAGGACGAGTCCTATTTTGGCTAAGCCATTTGAAAAGAGGTTTTGTTATTTTATCGAGAATCCTGGGTGTTTTGATGGGATTACGAATTGTCATAGTGGGGGGTGTGAGTTGCTAGTTGATTGTGGTGGACCTTGTGAGCCTTGTTCTACATGTAGTGATGGGAAGCAGAATCAGGGGGAGGCTGGAATTGATTGTGGTGGACCTTGCCCTTTTCTTTGTGAGCCTGAGGTTCCGTTTGCTATGATTAGTAGTGTTTTGATTGTGGTTGCGATTATTTTAGTGATTGTGATTTTGTGGATTTTGTGGAAATTATTTTTGTTATGGAAGAGTCGAGAGAGGGATGAGTTTTTTTGAGATGGGTTTTAGGTTTCGGAGGTCGGAGGTCGGTGGTCGGTATTATTCCATAAAAAATCATGGCATTTTTCTTTCAGAAAAACGCACATTATTTCTTATGGACACTTGGTTTTATTTGGTTTAGTATTAGATGCCTGTATTAGGTGTTGGGGAGTCGGTGGTCGGTGGTCGGTGGTTGGGAAGATTGGGGAGGGAGATTTGGCCACGGGATTTTGGAGTTGGGTAATTTTTGGTTAGCAGATGATTGGTTTAGAAGGATTTAAATATTATGAGAGTCTTTGTTTTGGATGATAGATATTCATGATCCGATTGTTGGATTGATTGCTCTTGTTATGATTATTGCTTTGTGGTGGGTTTGGGACAAAGATCATTTTAAGTAGTTTTGGCGAAGATTTAAATACTTTAAAAGGTATTTCTTAGGTATGAAAGAGGGGTTGGAATAGTATTTTAAAAGTACATGGCTGAGACGATTTTTAGGGACAATAGTATTCAGACGGGGCATCGGATTAAGATTCCGAAGGCGATTGTTGATACTTTGGAGTTAGAGGTGAAGCAGAAGATTGAAATTCGGTTTGATGCTGAGAAAGGGACTATGGTGGTGGTTACAAAATGAAAATTTCTAATTTTTATTTTGTGGAGAGCTCAACTTCGTTGGAAAGGCTCACTTCGTGGAAAGGCTCACTTCGTGGAAAGGCTCACTTCGTGGGGGCTTGGCGGTTTTTGTTGCTTGGTGTTTTGGTCGGGATGATTGTTTTGGTTGGGGCAGAACCTATTTGGAATTCTACAGCATATAATGCCATTTATCATTTTTCTGAAGATGATGTTTCTTTTCATAATTTTACGACTAATCTTTCTGATTCATCTGATTTATCACATTTTTTAATTTTGGATATTAGTTGGATTAATGGTGCGCTTGGACCTACTCATTCGGATTTTTATTGGCTACCTTGGAATGATAGTGGTTTTTTAAATTCTACTTCTGGCGTTTTGAATATGACACCTAGTTTCGATAATGAGACCGGAAATTTTACACTGAATGTTTATGCTCAGGGAGATCAAACAGGGACTGCTGTGAAATTCGATTTTTTAATTAATGCGACGAATGATGCTCCGAATTTTACTAATCTTAATTTGAGTCTTGTTTATGATTTTCCACAGGATGAGAGTGTGCCTTATATTATTAATGCGGCTGATGAGGAATCACATTATCCCTTGGATTTTAATTTGACTTTTTATAATTGTACTCATGCATCGTGGTCGGGTCGGGCTGAGGGAGAGAATTGTAGTATTTTTAATTTAACATAT
>DAOWCW010000008.1 GCA_030639395.1 archaeon | reverse complement strand
TGTTGATTTGGATAAAGATGGTCGAACGCTTGGGATTGAAATAATTGATGCTAGTAAAAATTTGCCGACTGCGGCGCTTAGTGCTAGTGTTGTTGCTTAAGGGCAGAAAAAGAAAAAGATGGTGAAGAAAGTAGTGAAACGAAAGGTCTCGGGTGAAACTGGGGCTGTGAAGGCTGTTGAGAAAGATTCGTCGACGATGCAGATTGCAGGGGAACGTGAAATTGCGATGGATTTTGCGATGAAGGTTTATGAGAAGTTTGATCAGATGATTAAGTCGGTTGTTTTGTTTGGGTCGAGTGCTAAAAAAATTGCTACTCCTGATAGTGATATTGATATTATTGTGATTATTGATGATGTTTCGGTTCGGTGGGATGAGGAGTTGATTGCTTGGTATCGTGAGGAATTGGGGAAGTTGATTGCTGGGAATCCTTATAGGAAAACTTTGCATATTAATACGGTGAAGTTGTCTACTTGGTGGGATGATATGATGAAAGGGGATCCGGTTGTGATTAATGTTTTGAGGTATGGAGATGCACTTGTTGATTTTGGTGGGTTTTTTAATCCGCTTCGGATTTTGTTGAAAGAGGGGAAGATTAGGTCTACGCCTGAATCGATTTATACACTTTTACAGAGGGCACCTGGTCATATGATGAGAGCTCGACAGTCTATGGTGGCTGTGGTTGATGGGCTATATTGGACTATGGTTGATTCTGCACATGCGGCCTTGATTTCTGCGGGGATTCAGCCTGCTAGTCCTGAACATATAGGGGATGTTTTGAGGAGGTATTTTGTTGAAAAGAAGATGTTGAAAGGTAAATATGTGAAGTTTTATGAGGAGATCCATGGTATTGCGAAAGGTATTGCACATGGCGAGAGGGTGAAGGTTAGAGGTAAAGATTTGGATATTTGGATTGAGATGACGGATGATTTTTTAGGTGAGATGGCTAAGCTTGTCGATATGTCTATTGAGAGGAATTCTGGAGATTAAAAAATAAAAAATTATTATTGTTGGTTAGCGTAGATTAACCCAATTTGTAATTTGTCTTCATCTGTCTTCATTTTTGGAGCTAAATAGCCTGTCGCTTTACTTACATTAAGAGTTCCTGTTTTTGGATTTAACCCCAAATCTTTTGCTAGATATTTACCTTTTGCTCTTGTTTGTTCTTTTTCTAGTGTGTCTTTTAGTGCTGTTGAGGACGAATTAGCTACTACTCTTTGCCATGATTCGCTTGCATATAGTCCCATTACTGTATTTCCTATAAGATGAGCTTGTCCGCTTTCTAATACTGCATTTCTTTTTTTGTAGTTGTCATCTCCGATATGTGGAGCTGCTAATTGCATTAATGTTTGCCCTTCTAATTTTGATAAAACCATCCTTGGGTCTTTGCCAACTTCTTGAATTAGTTCCCCTTGGTGTTGTGCTAGATATGATGTTAAAAGTGATCCTATTTGCGATGTGTCGTATAGAAGAAGATTTCTCTGAGTATCTGATTCGTCTTTTGATATCCCGTGTTCTTGTTCTAGATAGGTTAAATATGGGTTAAGTTGAGGATGCCCAGCTGGCATTTTACTTATTTCTCTTAGGCTTCCAAATAGTTGCCCTTGTTTTTTTATTTTACCTAAGTCTGTTTTTGGTTTCCCTTTCTTTGCCATAGTTAACCTATGGCATTAGGCTTTATAAACTTTTCTATTTGTTGTATCTTCTTAGTGACAACAGTTAATTAAAAATATCTTCCTTTTTTGACTCTTCCTGGTTTCCCTCTTGTTCTGTTTCGTTTTCCGACTTTTCTTCTGGCTTTGCTTCATCCTCTGTGTTTTCTGATTCTCCTTCATGATTTTCTTCCACATCTTCAATAATTTCTACTGGTTCTGGATTAAGGTTCTCGGTTTCTCTTTCTTCGTCTGCTTGTTTTAATTCTTCTATTTCTTTTTTGATTTCTTCTTTGTTGTCGATTGGTTCGATTTGGGATTCTGTTTCAAGTTTTTGTACGAGTTCAGAGATTTCCTTTGCTGCATCGGCGTTTACTGAGATTGAATCTATTCCGCACTTAACTAGGAATTTTACCATTTCTGGCTTTGATCCTGCTTGTCCGCATATTGAAGATTCTACTCCGTGTTTTTTGCATTCTCGGATTACTCTGCTGATTTGTTTTAGGACTGCCCAATTTGTTTCGTCGTAGAGGTTTTGGACGTCTTCGTTTCCTCGGTCGATTGCTAGGGTGTATTGTGTTAGGTCATTTGTTCCGAATGAGATAAAATCAATTCCAGTTTCACAGATGTCTTTGATTAGGATTGCTGCGGCTGGTGTTTCGATCATGACTCCGAATGTGACGTTTGTTATTTTGAGTTCGTTGAAGATTGCTCGAGCTTGTTTGACTTCGTCGACTGAGATAATTTGCGGGAACATGACTCCGAATTTGTGGCCTTTATCTGCGAGTTCTTTCATGGCTTGGAGTTCTGCTTTGAAAATTTCTGGATGTTTTAATGAGAATCTTATTCCGTGGTCGCCGAGCATTGGATTTTTTTCTATTTCTTTTGGTGCACCCTCTAGATTTGAGTATTCATCGCTTCTTATGTCGGAGGATCTTACCCAGATCGGTTTTCCTATAAATGTATCTGCGATTTTTCCTAATCCTTTTTTTAACATATTTTTGTAATCGTCTAACTTGTTTTCTTTTTCGTATGCTAGTGGATGCTTTCCTGAAGTTGCTATTAATCCTTCTAGTCTTACAAGTCCTACTCCATAAGCTTCTGTTTTTGCGGCTCTTTCTGCGAACTGTGGAAGGTCAACTAGGACTTTGATTTTGGTTTTTGTTGGTACGATTGGTAAAATTTCTACAGATTTATTTTCGGCTTTTCCTTGGAAAACTTTTCCTGTGTATCCGTCGATTGTGATTTCGTCTCCGTCTTTTAGGAGGTCGAGTGCGTTTTGTGCTCCGACGATTGCCGGGATTCCCATTTCACGTGAGACGATTGCTGCGTGTGCTGTGACTCCTCCTTCGGATGTTAGGATTGCTGCGGCTTTTTGCATTGAGACTACCATATCTGGATTTGTCATTTTTGTTACCAAGATGTCGCCTTTTTTGATTTTTTCTAGGTCGTCCATTGAGTGGATTATTTTTACTATGCCTGAGGCTATTCCTGGGGATGCGGGCATGCCTTCTGTGATTATTTGTCCATCTAGTTCTGCTTGGGTTTCATTTGAGGTAGGCTTTTCTTTTAGGGTTGTGATTGGTCTTGTTTGTAGGATATAAATTGTGTCGTTTTCTATTGAGAATTCAATGTCTTGTGGTTTGTTGTAGTGTGTTTCTAATTTTAGTGCGAACTCGGCTAGTTGTTTTAGCTCGTGTGTTTTCAATACTCGTTCGTTCGATTTTTCTGGTGTTAGTGTTACGGTTTTTGTTTGTCCGCCTGCTGTTCTTACGATTGCTAGTTTTTTGTCGGCGATGTGTTCTTCTAGAATTTCGAAGTTTCTTGTTAGTGTGTATTGGTCTGGCTTGATTGTTCCTGATACGATTCCTTCCCCTTGTCCGAATACTGCTTCGATTAGTATTTCTTCGTTATTTTTTACTGGGTTTTTAGAAAACATTACACCGGATTTGTCGGAGTTGATCATTTTTTGTACGATTGCTGCGATGCCTACTAGATCGTCGAAACCTTTTTTCTTTCTGTAGTAGATTGATCTTGCTGTGAAGATTGAGGCGAAGCAGTCTTTTATTTTTTGAATTAGTTCAGAATTTCCTTTGACATTAATGAATGAAGATTGTTGTCCTGCGAATGAGGCGTCGCCTAGGTCTTCTGCTGTTGCTGAGGATCTGACTGATACGAAGATTGGTTCTCGTGCGGATTTTAGGATTGCGAGGGCTCCGGGAGAATCTTGTATTTTGTCTAAATCTACATTGAAGTGGTCGTATGCTTCTAGAATTTCGGCTTCTATTTTTTTTGGCATTTTTGCGCTTGAGACCATTTCTCTAATTTCTTGTGCTTTGTCTTGTAGATCTTTTGTGTTGTCTGCGTCGATTTTGTGAAGTATATCTTTTATTGGTTGTTCGAGTTTTGCTTGTTTTAGAAAGAAGAAGAATGCGTCTGTTGTGACGGCGAAAGCTTGTGGGACGGGGAATTTTGAGTTGTACATTTCTCCGAGGTTTGCGCCTTTTCCTCCTGCTAGGTTTAGGTCAGCTTTGGAGAGGTCAGATAACCATGCTACAAATTTTTCACCCATGAGGTAGTTAAATATTTATTCTATATAAATGTTTAGCTGTTGTTTTTTGATTATTTGTTGTATATACTCTAATATACTATATTAAAGTATATAGGTTTTTGCCAAAAAAAAAATAAATAAAAGGAACCCCTAGAGGAGCGGGTTCCTTTTATTCCGTTAGAACTTACCGATGTGTAATAGTGTCAGTCTACTGCTGTGACAATTGCCGCCGTTCCTCCAATAAGGAGAACAGGAGCGGTGTGGGTCCCTGCGATTCCGATCAGGCAGTTCCTGAATACGTGCGCTCCGGTATCGTTTTCGATGGCCTCATTTATTATGCCGATGTCTTCAATGTCCCTGCCGGTGTCCTGAAAGGCTAATCCGTAGGCCACTTCTTCAACTGCCTTTACTGGCGCCCTTGTAATATCTGCCAATGCTGTAATTGGGCATCCATCTCCATCCAGCATGTTTACCGGGGCCATAATGACGTGATATAAGAGTCCTGCTGCGCCTTTTGCGATACCTGTAATTGGGTTGCCGGCCAAGGCTGCTTGCGGTAGCATTGTCATTACCATGAAAGATACTGCTGCTGCGAGAATACTGAATGATTTTTTCAAAATAAGCCTCCTTGTGATGTTTTTGTTTCCGTTATTTTTACTTTTGCCTTGTTTTGTGGTTTTTGCAACCCGTTTTCCCCTCCTATTTGGTTGCCTTAAGGTTGAGAGACATAGACATCTCTATTGTAAATATCTTTTGAATCACCTATTCCATAAGATGTTTCTTTTCCGCTGTTTCTGGTGGGTTATAAAAATTCAAGTTTTTGTTGAATTTTGTAATTTCTAGTTTCTGGTTTTTGTTGCGGAGTTTTTTGTTAGTTGTTTTTTGTTAGTTGTTTTCATTTATAAATTTTTGTCATAGGCTGGCTTTGTTTCTGGAAGGGAATCCAGACTTTTATTCCATCCAAAAAGAATGTTAGGATGAGAAGGTTTCGAAAAAAGCAGTTTAAGAATTATTCTGATGAGAAATATAGGCAGAGAAGTTTGATTGGGCGTGGATTTAGTTGCAAGGGTATAGTTCATAATTTAGAGTTGCGTTAAGATGGATTTTCAACAGAGCCGGTGTTATGGTAAAGAATATAAGAAGTGTTTTGCTTGTTTTTTTATGCCAAGGATTAGTGACGAGAAGATTGAGAAGATTTCAGAGCAGATTTTATTTTATTTGTATGGTGTTTTTCCTAGGTTGGTTTTTACGGTTGATGTTGCGAGGGAGCTTGCACGGGACGAGGAGTTTGTGAAGAGGTTGTTGTTGGGGTTGGAGGGCAAGGGGTTGGTTGTTCGGATTGGGAAGAATTCTAATGGTGAGGTTTATTTGAAAAGGATGCGTTGGAGGATTTCTAATCGGGCACATGCGGTTTATGCTGCTGCGTAGGTTGTGTTGAATAATTAATATTAGAAATTAAATGAGCTTTGTGTGCTGAGTGTTGTTGTTGGATATGATATATTTGTACCCAAGGTATACATTTTGCCTAGGTGGCATCTGCTGCTGCAGACAAGAAATGCAATATATATGTTATAATGTAGTATATTGGAGCATATAGGTTTTGGCGAAAAAAAAATTGTTGTGATGATGAAACAACTAAGCCACTTTTTGTGTGGCTTAGTTGTTTTTGTTGTAGTGGGATGTTTATAGAAACAAAGTCCTTGAAATAGTGGCATGAGCGGTTGTGGTTGTTTTTTAACTTAGGATTTTGCTTGGAGTTCTTTTTCCCATTCGTTACGTTTTTTTACTATGACTTCTTGTGTTTTTTCTCCTATTTTTTTTTCTTTAAACCATTCCTCTAAGGTAATGAGGGTTTTTGATTTTTGATTTTGTTTCTCGTGCCAGAAGAATCTTTTTCCCTTTTGTGTTGTGGTGGCACCTATCCCAACACATATTCCATTTTGGAAAGTTTTTCGTCTGTTTTTTTCTATTGGACTTTTTTCTCCGTCTGTGTCGACAAAGTCGCCTGCGAGATGCAAGGTCATCATTAGGGAAAGGTATTCCTCTACATCCTTAAAGGTTATTAGGGATGTTATTTGTTTGTTGTCTTCGGGGAATTGGATTTTTACTTTTTTGTTCATATTTTTTTCCTTTTTTTGCTTAATGGTTTTTATAAGTTTTCAAAGTTAATTTTTCTTTTTTGTTTCTATTTAGCTTTTTTGGTTGTTTCTCCTTTTTTTGTGTTTTTGTGAATATTATTAATAATTATGTTCAAAATATTGTTGGTATTCCGGGATTCAATGGAATTTAAGAGAACTATCTATATATGATTTTTTGAAAAATAACTTATTTCATGAAATTTTTATTTTTTCATGAGGTATTTCCTTTCTATTCCTTGTTTCTTGCGTATTTTGAAAAATTCAAAATTTGAATTTTTGTTATTGGTGGTTTATGGAATTTTGTTTGTTTTTTATGAGTGTTATTGTGTTAATTTTATTATTTTTTTCCAGCCTTTTTCATACTTTATTTCTTCTATTTTGATTAATCCTTTTTGTTCTAGAGATTTTTTTGTTTCTGTTCCTTTTCTTGCAGAGAGTCCTGTTTGTTTATATATTTGAGTTGTTGCTAGGTTGTGATTTGGATTGTCTTCTAGGAATTTCATAAATATTTTTTCATTGGTATTTAGCTCTATTAATGTTGGTGTTTGTTTTTTTATAGTTTTAGGTTGTTCTGGATAATTTTTGAATATTAGATTTGTGGCCTGTATTATATCTGAAGAGGAATAGTTTCCTTGTGTTTTGGATTTTTCTAGTGTATCTTTTATTTTTTCTAAAGATATTCCGGCTTTTAAGTGGGCTTTGATATAATCGTAAATGAGTTTTTGTCCTTCGGATAAAGTGGTTGTTGATTGTTGGTCTTTGGTTTTTGGTTGGCTTGTCGTGTTCTTTTTTTGTTCGACTTGCTCTACTTTGTTAACTTGTTTTTCTATTGTTGGTTTTGGTGCCACAGATTGGCATGACTCTGTTGAGCCTTTTTCTAGTTGTTTGTTAAATTCTGGATCGGAGTTTTTTTCGTATTCTTTGCTTAAAATAAATGATTGCATTCTGGATTTGATTTCTTCATTTGTTATATGTCTTTTTCTATCTTTAGTGTATGGTACTTTGATTTGGAATGGTTGATTGTATCTTTCGGATAGTTTGACGATTGCGCTTCCGACTGGTAAGCTTGAGAAATAGTGTCGCTGGTCGCGTAGTTGGGTTAGTTCTGAGATGTCGTAGATGTCTTGCGGGAGTTGTTGTTGGAATGCGATGTGGCATGCAGAGTTTCCTTTTACTGTGTCGGATATTTTTGAAATGTGTTGGTCGAGGCAGATTAGAGATGTTCCGTATTCTCGCATTTCTCTGTATATCATGTCTGTTGTTGTTTCGTTTGTGAAGTTGGTTGGTTTTTTTAGGAAGATGTTATGGGCTTCGTCTACTAGGATTACGTGGTCGAATCCGTGATTTGCGTGGTCTTGTCTTGCTTTTTTTAATTTATAGATGTAGGTTAAGATGAATTCGCAGAAGAATGTTTTTTCGACTCCTCCAAGGGAGTTTAGTTCCATGATTATTTTTTTGTCTAGAAGTTCTTCGACTGAGATTGACTTGTCGCCTTTGTAGTTTAAGGTTTTTCCGAATTCTCCGAATGTTAGAACTGTTGCAATTCTTAATGCTGATTCGATCCAACCACTTTCTCGATTCTTGGATTTTTCTAATTTTTCTTCGAGTCTCCATTTGATGTGATTCCATGTTGGGTAATTGCTACTTCCGTGGTAGATTCCCCATTCTTTGAATGCTTCGTCGAGGGTTTCTAGTATTACTTTGTGAACTCCGAATGATGCAGAGAAAGCTTCGGTTAAGAGGTCTGAGAGTACGTTAATCCATTCTTTTGGCGAAACGTTTTTTGGTGGTTGGTTGATGTTGGTTTTGAATAGGTTGGTTACTTTTTCGTCTCCTACGGTGAAGATTAGGGTCGAGGGATTTTTTGTTAAAAGTGGTCGAAAGGATTTTTTCCAGTCGAATATTAGGTAGGGTTTTTTGTGGGCGTTTAGGGCTTCGATTATTTTGAATGCGAATGTTGTTTTACCTGAGCCAGACATTCCTGTGACGCAGATGTGACGTGGCCAGTCTTGTTCTCGAAGATTAAATGGGCAGATTTCTTTGTCGGCGTATACTATATTTGCTAGGTTGTAAGTTCCGTCGATTAGTTCTTTTTTTGGAGGTTCAAGTAGAACGGATTTGTCTAATAATTTATTTAAGTGTTTTTGGTAAAGTGTGTTTAGAACGTGGCTGATTTCTTCTTTTTCTTCGCGTCCGTTTGCTACGGTATACTGGAAGTATATTTCGTCGATTTTTTTTCCGAAGACGGGTCTAAGTTTGTTGCAGATATCTTCTATTGAGAGTGCTTTTTGATACATTTTAATTTGTTTTTGTTGATTTAGTTGATTTTTCGCTTTTGTTTATAATATAATTGAGATATAAATACAGAAGCTTTATTATTCTTTTAGAATTTTTCCTAACATGTCTGCTCGGTTTTTCTTTTCGTTTAGTTCTTTTATATTTTCACGGAATTCTTTTTTTAGAAGTGCAATATCTCGCCAGCAATTTACTTTTTCGTTAAGTTGGAGTTCTGAGATGTCGATTTGTTTTTTTCTAAGTTCGGATCTTTCTCTTGCGAATTCGGAGTCCCCTTCTCCTTCGGGTGCATTTTCAATTAGGAAAGTTTTGATGTTGGTTTTCATCCCCTCTCCTTCTTTTATGAAGTTTTGACTTAAGGTATTCCGTTCTTTTATCATGTTTTCTAGTTCTTTGATGTTATTTTCTAAAGAGTCTAGTTTTGCTTTGCCTACGGAGTCTATATCTTGCGATGTATTCCAGTTTTTTGTATCGTTTTCCATGGTGGAATATGTGATATATGGTATTTAAAGCTTTGGATTGTTGTTACTTGAAAGGGATGTCTATTATTTAGATAGATTAGTTTTGCTAATTGGCGGAGTTAGGGTTTTGGTGAGTGAAAATCTGTAATTTAGGTATTCCGATTTCAGAATTAAGTTAGTTATTCTAGGACTAAAATATCTCTTGAGATGAATTGATCGGATCGAGATTCTAGAATTGGTTGAATGTAAACTTTAAGACCGGATCTGTTTGCTATTTTTGTCGCATCTACATGGAAGTTTCGGATAACTGGGAATGTTATTGCGATTTTTGCAAAGGGTTTTTTGACTTTTTTTAGACGTTTTAGAATTGGGACCATGTATGCTTCGAAGTTTTGAATGGTTTGTCTTGCTTGGCTGTTGGAGGGTTTTTTCTTTAGGAGTTTTCCAAGTGGTGTTTCGGTTGCTATTGCTGTGAATTGTAGATCTGGAGCTCTTCTAGAGTCGTTATTTTCTATTGTGGATTTGGCTTGGATTTGGTATTCCGTGGAGAGCCATTTTAGGTTTTCCTTTGCGTCTATTGTAGTTTGTTTTTCTTTGTCGATTCCGTGAACGTTGATTTTTTTGATTAGGGCTTCTTGGAGTATGGAGCCTACGCCGCAGAATGGGTCGAGGAGTTTGTCGTGGGGTTTTGCACCTGAAAGGTTAATTAGAATTTTGGATAGTCTTGGTGAGATTGCGAGGGCTTCTCGTCGGACGGGTTTTTGCATGTCTCGTTTTTTAACTTCGGTTGGGCTGTAGTTTTGGGAAGCTATTCCTAGAAATAGCGTCGTCGGTTGTCTGTTGTCGGTTGTTAATTCGTGGAAGAATATATGAAAGTCTGCTTTTGGGTTTTGTTGTTTGTGTCCGTCTTGGAATTGTAGGAGTTTTTTGCCATGTTTTTGGGATGCCTTCTTTTTTTCGTGTTTGAATTTTTCTTTGAGGATTTGGGTATCTAGATTGCCGTGAATTGCGTATGAGAATTTGTCTGATGGAATGACCTCGTTTTTTTCTAAGTATTTTTTTAGTTGTTCTGGGGTTCCTTCCAGGTTGATTGTTCCGAGGTGCATGACGCCACCGAATTCTTGGATGTCGAATTTTTCGCCTTCGTTGGTTTGGATTATTAGAATGTTGTCTTGGAATAAAATTTCTTTGTAAGTTCGGTTCCTTGCTTTTAGGAATTCTAAGATTTCTTGTCTTGATAGTTCAGGGTTACGTCCTAAGATAAAGAATACCCTCATGGATTTTTTTTCTAAATTGATTGGGGCACGCTGAAAGCTTTGCTTTTTCTTGGGTGTTTCGGTGTTTCGGTGTTTCGGTGTTTCGGGCGATTTGGTTAGGGTTATTGTTTGTTTTTTCATGGTATTTTGAAAGAATTGGGATTGTTAAAGGTTTTGATGAATATTTTGGAATCTTTATGAGATTACGCTTGCATTGGGGGCATTATATTTTTTATGGAAGTTTTACAAGCGATACGTGCCTTGATTGATTTGATTAGTTTTCGTGCTATGATTTCTGCTTTTGGGTTTTTAACTCCAACTATGTAGAGTGTTTGGTTTGGTTTTACAAATGCTGCTCGTCCCATTGTTTTTCCGAAGGCTCGGCTCATACCTGTTTGCATACGATCTGCTCCTGCACCTGTAAGCATTTTGTTTTCTCTCAAGATGTGATGAGGGAATATTTTTACTTCGAGGTAGAATTCTTTTCCTATTTTAATTTGGAGGAAACGATTTAGATATTGACGGATTGCTTCGATTGAGTTGTCACGGATTTGGCAGTTTTCTTTTGATGTCATGTGGAGTTGAACTGGATATTCTCCGTTGTCGTATCCTTTTTGGTCTCCCATTTTGAATTTTACGATTCGGGAATTTGGAACGGTTTTGATGTAGGATTTTGTTCGTTTTTTGGAAACACGAGTGTAGGGTCTTGCGTATCTTTTTGAGTATGCTGATCCTTTTCTTAGTGCCATTTACATTCTGTCATTTTATTTAATCTCCACTTCTGTTCCGATTGCCTGTCCTGGCAAACCTATTTCGAAGATTGCTCGGACTACGCCGTTTCCGCCGTGTGCTGAAGAAATTTTACCTGTGATTGTTTTTGGTTCTTTTCCTGGCGATTTCCATTCTGCCGTTTTACCGACGAACTCTTGGGCTTTTTCTCTTGTGTCGATGGTTGGAATTTCTAGGAGGAAATGTCTAGGTTTGAATGTTTTTCGTCCCCTTCGGAATTGAATTACTTTTGCTGTTGTCATGTTAAATTAGGTGAAAAGTTTACTTTTAAAGATTTGGTTTTTGTGATAATTTTAGTAAATTAGGTCGAATTCGCCGAAGATTTTGTGGAGGACTGTTAGAGATTTGTAGTCGATTTTTGTTTCTTTGTCTTTTTGTTTTGTGATTTGTTCTTGAAGTTCCTTTGCTGTCGATTTAACTAATTTATCTTTGGATATTTTTTGGATTTGTTGAGGTTGAACTAGGAAGGTGTCTTTTAGGAAGAATACTTCGGCTTGTGTGTCGTGGGATTTGATTTGGAATCTGGATTTTTCTAGAGATGCTAGTTCGCAACGTTGTGTGTGTTCAATTAGGGCGGTTGTGATTTCAGCTGCTAGTTTTCTTGCATTATCTACATCTCTGGATTGCTTGAAGGTTAGATTGTCTTTTTTCTTTTTTCTTTTTTCTGTCTCGGATTTTTTCATTGCTATATCTCGTTTTGTTTTTGCTATAAATTTTAAGTTTGTTAAGAATCTTGGAGGGAATTTTCCTTCTTTTATCATTTTATTGTCGAATTCTTTTAGGATTGTTGCTTCGGATTTTTTCTTGAGGAAGTTTCCAATCATTGCGAATACATCTTTATAGATTTGTTCGATTGATTTTTCTTGGATTCGTTTTTCTATTTGTTCTCGTAATTTTTTCAATCTTTCGATGTAGTCGATTGCGTCTTTGGAAAGTTTGTCTAGGGTTTCACCTGTTATGTCGCCCGATTTTATTTTATTGTGTTCCATTGCTTTGAAGTGTTTGATTGCGATGTTTTCTAAGATGTCGGCGTATTTTTTTTCAATGAGTTTTTCTTTATTTACAAATGTTTCTCTGAATGCCTTAACTGTATCGTAGACGTTTCCTGGTGCTTGTCCGTAGAGCATTAGGAGTCCTTGTGTTGGTGTGGATATTCCCCAAAATAAATCCAATGTTGCGATATCAAATAGTTTTTTATTTGTGATTTCTTTGATTTTGTCTCCGGATGACATGAACATATCGATTGCTTCTGGGCTTGGTTTGATTTTTCCCATTCGAAGTAAGGATTTCCATGGGAGGAATGCGCCTCTGTCGTAAAGTGGTATGCCGTCTCGTATAAAAGAGAACATTACTGGATGTGCATCTTTTACAGCTTCCCAAAATTCTGTCATTAAGTATATTTGTGGAGAGAGTTTGTTTTTGACTCCAGATATTGCTTCGGCTTCTTGGATGTATGAGTAGATTATGCCTCTGAGTTTTTCTTTTAGTTCCATTCTTGGCATTCGTTTTACGTCGGTGTCATCGATTATTATAAATACGTCTACATCAGAAGTTTTGATTGTTTCACCTCTGGTTATGGATCCACCGACTACATAGGATGTTACGTATTTTTCGAATTTTTTTAGGACTAGAGATTTATGAATTTGAGCAACTCGGATGTGACCTAGAAAACCTTTGTCGTAGATTGGGAAAGACATTGCTAAGGCTTCCATTACTTCGAATTTTGAGTCGAGACCGAGGTTCCAGAAGTCAACTGGCGTTAGAACGTGGATCCAGAATTTGTCGTTGATTTTTTTTGCGAGTTGAATTGCTTGGAGTTTTATTTGTCCGATGTTTTTGTATTGAGCTTCTGGAATTATTGCTAAGATATGGACTAATTCTCGCTTGGAATCTTCTTCAGGGATTTCGTATTCTTCTTCAATTTTTTTTGCGGCTTGTTGTGGGATTATTCCTAGACTTTGAGTTGTTTTGTATAGCTTTAAGAATTCGGTTTTGAATTTTTCTATTTCCTTTTGGGTTTTGTTCATTTTTTTCTTTAAGGCATCGTCGATTTGGTTTGAAATTGGCGAGTTACCTAGCTTGTTTTTTGGGATATGATCTTTGGCTAGATTTTGTTCGACGGATTTTTTTTGAGATGAGGGACCGTGGTTTGTCATGAGTTGAGATGGGTGGTTTTGTTTTTAAAGTTGTTGATTTGAGTCGAGAAAGTGTGAATTTGTCAAGAATTGAACTTGGGTGTCGTCGGTGTAAATAATATGTAAAGACTTTGATGATGATTTGATTTAGGGTTTGAGGTGATAAAAGTTAGCGAGGCAGTTTCCGGTTTGGGATGTTCTTTCTAAATTGCCTAGTTAGTCTTGGGTAATATGTTCGTGTTATCCTATATTAATTATTTTTGTTTGATATTGTTATGAATAAGTTTAGTTTAGTGTTTACTTTTGGAGTAATTTTGTTTAGTTGTTCGGGTATTTTGGCCCTTGATACTTGCACAAATAATACAAATATTTCTGTTGATGAGTTTGTTGAGGAAGAGGATGTGAGTGGTGTGCCTGAAGAGTTGTTTGATATTAGAATGAATTTGGAAGATACGGCGGTTGTAATGTCTTCGGATTTGAGAGCGGTTATGACTTATGAGAGCTTTGGTTCGATTCCTACTCCTGTAAATTTGACCTTTGAGGTTTTTGATTTGGATGAGAATTTGTTATACTCTAAGGATGGATTTATTATTGTTACGGTTGAGGAAGTTCGTAGATATGAGTTTTCTGATTTGGATTTGCCTGATGGGGAGTATGAGTTTGTGTTTACGACGCTGTATAATGTTGATGTTGAGGATAAATTTAGGAGTAAGTTTGTTGTGGAAGAGCGAGGAATTCCTAGGATTACTGGAGGAGTTATTGCTGAATTTGGGAAGAATGTAGGGGAGTTTGTTAGAAAGAATTATGTCGTGTTTTTGGTCTTGCTTTTGGTCTTGGTTGTTTTGTTGATTGTGTTTTGGAGGAGGATTTGGGGGAGATGTGTCGTCAGAAGTTGAAGCCGAGGCCTCAGATGGATAGGATTGAGAGGAAGCTGGATAAATTATTGGGAAAATAAATTTCATTAAACCTATGTTTCTTGGATTTTTAAGGTCTTTTTTATGCAGGACAACATAATTTATAAAATCCTAAATACAGAGAATCATGTCTAGTAAAATCTAAAAACATTAGTTTCTATTTAACAAAATGGCTAAGCCTTGGACATTTAAAAGATATTGGAAAACCTCAAAGAATTTTAAAATGGTAACTTGCACTAGTTTAATTATAGCAATAATTATTGGAGGAGTTTATCTTATTCCTGGAATGATCTCATCAAACAATACACATAATAAATTAGACCAAATTTTAGAGAACCAAGGTGATTCATTTGGAGATTCATTTTCCGAGAACTATGGTTTTTCTTTAGAAGTTTTTGAATATGATTTAGAGAGTGGTAATTATGTGCCATCAAGTAATAATATTAATTTAACAGAAAACCAAATAGAACAAATAAATGAAATTTTAAAAGAAGCTTGGAAGTACCATTTATTAGGGGATTTTGAAAAAGAAATTGATTATTATAATGAGGCATTAAAAATCAATCCAGAAATCTTTGAGGCTCTATCTAATAAGGGGGCGATTTTAGTAAGACTTGGAAGATATGAAGAAGCAAGAATTTTTAATGAGCGAGCTTTAAAATTAAATACAATCTCTTCTGAGGCATGGAATAATCAAGGGTCTATTTTATCTTATTTGGTTAGATACGAAGAAGCAATTGAGGCATATAATAACGCAATAAAAATAAATCCTAAAAATTATGGTGCTTTTTTCAATAAAGGCAAATTATTACATGGACTTGGAAAATATAAAGAGGCAATAAAAGAATATAATAATGCAATAAAAATAAATCCGGAATATACTGAAGCATATACAAATAAGGGAAGTGCACTTTATTTCTTAGGAAGATACGAAGAAGCAATTGAGGTAGAAAAAATTGCAGTTAGTATAAATCCTGAAGAAATTTATGCATGGTACAATCTTGGACAGGCATACTCTGCATTGGGTAGATATAAAGAAGCAATTGAGGCATATAGTAGAGATTTGGAGATTAGCCCAAATAATACAAAAACCTTAAATAATCGCGGAGTTCTTTTTGCGGATATTAATGAATCTTTTAAGGCTATAGCTGATTTTGAAGCATCAATAGCTATTAATTCAACTTCTCTTGCGTGGGCTAATTTGGGATCTGTACTAGCAAATACTGGAAGATTTAATGAAGCTTTAGAAGCATTTGATAAAGATTTGGAAAACTATCCAGAACATTATGATACAATGTATTACAAAGGATATATTTTAGCACATCTTGGAAGACACGAAGAGGCAACAGCAGTATTAACTAATTCATTTAGACTTAATTCTTCTTTTGATCCCGAAAACCTTTACCAACCGATTGATTAGATGATAAAATAGGTGGAATATACTCTTAATTACTACTTGGTTTGACTTGTACATTTTCCAATTTTCCGAATAAAATATTGTCTTTGACAATATAATATGAACCCGCCTCGCACTTCGTAAGTACCTAAAGGCAAATCGAACAGTTGTTCCAATATTGGAGAATAAAATATTGTCTTTGACAATATGATATGAACCCGCCTCGCACTTCGTAAGTACCTAAAGGCAAATCGAACAGTTGTTCCAATATTGGAGAATAAAATATTGTCTTTGACAATATGATATGAACCCGCCTCGCACTTCGTAAG